>JABFRJ010000510.1 GCA_013141255.1 Hyphomicrobiaceae bacterium | reverse complement strand
ATTTTGAGAGATCGCGGTTTTTGGCGAGGTCTCCGACGCGGGATTGTACGTAAGCGGCATCGACGGTGACGGTGTGGCCGGGTTTGTCGGAGGCATCGAAAGAAACTTCGTCGAGGACGCGCTCCATGACGGTTTGCAGTCGGCGGGCACCTATGTTTTCGACCGACCCGTTGACCTCGAAGGCGATGTCGGCCAGCGCATCGACACCGCTGTCGGCGAAAACAAGGTCCACGTTTTCGGTCTTCATCAGGGCAACGTATTGCTTGACGAGGCTGGCTTCGGGCTCAGTGAGAATGCGCTTGTAGTCTTCGCGTGTGAGCGATTTCAATTCAACGCGGATGGGCAATCGCCCTTGTAGTTCCGGTAGCAGATCTGAGGGTTTGGCGACGTGAAAAGCTCCGGAGGCCACAAACAAAATGTGGTCAGTTTTAACGGGGCCGTGTTTGGTTGATATGGTCGTGCCTTCGATTAAAGGCAAGAGATCGCGCTGCACGCCTTCACGGCTGACGTCAGCACCAACACGGCCACCTTCGGAGCGGGCGCAGATCTTGTCGATTTCATCCAAGAAGACGATGCCGGCGTTTTCGACGGATTTGATCGCATCTTGCGTGATCTGATCGTTGTCGAGCAGTTTGTCGCTCTCTTCGGTCAGCAGTAGCTCGTAACTTTCTGCGACCGTTGTTTTGCGTGGCTTGGTTCGACCACCAAAAGCTTTGCCAAGCATGTCCTGCAAATTGATCATACCGAGCTGACCGCCGGGGAGGTCCATGCTGGGGAAGGCGGGACCTGACTCAGCAACTTGAATTTCTATTTCGGCGTGGGCCAGCTCTCCGGCACGCAAGCGACGACGAAAACTCTCGCGCGTATCTGGCTTAGCGGTGGCGCCGACGAGCGCGTCGAGCACACGTTCTTCAGCGTTCTTTTCGGCTTTGGCTTTGACTTCTTTGCGTTTGGATGCACGGGTTAAGCCAATGCCAATTTCAACGAGATCGCGGACGATACTGTCGACATCGCGGCCGACGTAACCGACCTCCGTGAACTTGGTGGCTTCTACCTTCAAGAACGGTGCGCCTGCGAGCTTTGCCAGGCGGCGGGCGATTTCAGTTTTACCGCAACCGGTTGGTCCGATCATTAGGATGTTCTTGGGCATCACTTCGTCGCGCAGGTCGCCGGTCAATTGCTGACGGCGCCAGCGGTTGCGCAAGGCGATAGCGACGGCGCGTTTGGCGTCGTTTTGGCCGACAATGTAGCGGTCGAGTTCGGAGACGATTTCGCGTGGGGAGAAGTTGGTCATGCGGTCCATTAAGCCTGTACGGGTGGGAGTTTGGCGAGCCAGGATTGGCCGCGGAAGGGCGCCAGGATGAGGCGACGGGCGGGATGCCAGCCCATGCCGACGATCAGCACAATGATGCCGATGACGAGCAGCGAGGCGAAGATCGAGCCGCCGAGGGCTTGGGTGACGTTGGTGACAACGTAACCTACGGCTGCCAGCAAATAGCTCAAAGACGAGACGATAAGAGCGCGGCGGTCGATGATGAGTGCGATCAAAGTGAGGCTCGTTATAAGCGCAACAGTGAAGCCGGAGCCGATGCCGCTGCGGGCCAGCGCCGTGCCACCAAAGATTGAGAGTAGCGAGTGGACAATAAGGGGGGCAGCGGCGAGATGGAGCCAGAAGCCGCAATCGGCGGCGCGGGTTTGGCGACGTGGGTCGGAGGTGTCGAATTTCATTGCTGCGGCGAAGAGCACACAGCCAAAGGCGAGACCTAAAATGTGTGGGATAGCGGCAGTCTTTTCCCATCCGAAAGCAAGTACGAGGGCGTTGGTTGCGGCAATACCGATGCCGAGGGCGAGCGGGAGAAGAGCGAATGGAAGGCGGAAGCGGGCGTAATAAGCAGCGTTGGCTAGCGCAACAGTTGCTCCGCCTGCGAATAAGACCCGCGCCGGGAGTTTGATCATGGCACCGAACGAGTTGTCCAGCTGCGGTTCTGTTCCGATCATATAGCTGGCGCGTGCACCGATGTAGGCGGCGGCGAGTGACATACCGATGACCGCAACGATGCCGGGAAGCACAGCTTTGCGGCGCACGTCGAGAATCTCGGAAATTACCCAGAGGACTGGGATGGTGGCGAAAACGGCTGGAGATATGGTGCGACCCGAGGCGAACCATTGCGACATCAAGGCAAGGCCAATCAGGGCGGTGCCGAGAGCTAAGAGTACGTCGTTGAAGCCACGCGTGACGCGGGGTGTTTCGGTTTCGCCGCCGAATGTGGGCGTCGTCGTTTTGCGGCGGAGTGCAGACGCTTGCTCGGCCGTGATGACACCGGATTTGACTGCGGCGTCCAAGTCTTGATTGTTCAACATGCAAGGACTTTCAAGGTCGCGCGGGGGTGTCGGTGTTGAGGCATCATCGCGTGCTTTCCAGACTTTCGACGACGACATTTTCGTTGGTGTAGACGCAGATGTCGGCGGCAATCTTCATGGCGCGGCGTGCGATGGTTTCGGCGTCCATGTCAATATCGATCAGCGCGCGGGCGGCGGCGAGGGCGTAATTGCCGCCAGAACCGATGCCCATTAGATCACGCTCGGGTTCGAGCACGTCTCCGGTTCCAGTTAGAACCAAGGTCGAGGTTTTGTCGGCGACCAGCATCATGGCTTCCAGGCGACGGAGGTAGCGATCAGTGCGCCAATCTTTGGCCAATTCAACGCAGGCGCGGACGAGTTGACCGGGGTGCTGCTCCAGTTTGTTTTCGAGGCGCTCGAAGAGTGTGAAAGCATCAGCTGTTGAACCGGCAAAACCACCAATTACATCGCCTCGGCCGAGGGGGCGGACTTTGCGGGCGTTTGCCTTGATCACGGTCTGGCCGAGGCTGACTTGGCCATCGCCGGCAATGACCACGCGTCCGCCCTTGCGCACGGTCAAAATCGTGGTGCCATGCCAAGTGTGGCTCTCGTGGGCGGTCATGCTGTGTCCTCTTGATCGGGGCGGCGGCTCGTTTCACACCTTGCCTTTAAGTCAGGATGAACGATCCGTAAATCAAGGTATGGTATTGTCTTGGGTTGTAGGCGGGCTGATTGCTATCGTTTCCGTCTGTTATTAATGGACTTTGGCTGGCCGGACGGGTGGAGTTGCTGGTATTGGCAGCGGCGAAAGCTCTGGGTCAAATTGGGCCTGGGCGTCGGCGCAAACATGCTTTTGGAGACGAGACAGCCGTGAAACGGACAGCGACGATTGACCGGGCGACGAAGGAAACCAAGATCAAGGCGACCGTCAGTCTGGATGGAACAGGGTCTTATGATGTTGAAACCGGGGTTGGATTTCTCGACCATATGATCGAGCAATTGGCGCGCCATTCGCTGATCGACATTACGCTGAAGGCCAAAGGCGACCTGCATATCGATTTTCACCACACAGTTGAGGATAGCGGTATTGTGCTTGGGCAGGCCGTTGCCAAGGCGCTTGGCGATAAACTTGGGATCACGCGCTATGCCTCAGTCGATCTGCCGATGGACGAAGCATTGACACGGGTTTCGATTGATGTGTCGGGACGACCCTATTTGATTTGGAATGTCACATTTAGCCGCGATAAAGTCGGTGATATGGACACAGAGCTATTTCGTGAATGGTTTCAAGCGTTTGCACAAAATGCCGGGATCACCTTGCACGTCACCAATGTTTATGGTGAGAACAATCATCATATTGCAGAGACGTGCTTCAAGGGGCTTGCACGCGCCTTGAGACAGGCGATCAGCCTTGATCCGCAGCAGGCGGGCCGGGTGCCGTCGACTAAAGGCACACTCAGCGGCTGAGGCGGCGCGCTTCCTTGGTCGCTGCACACTTGACTGGTAGCGCTATGGGATCAATCGATGTTGCATTTGCTAATGGCGGGGCGTGAGCGGACACAGTCCTACACAGTCCACGAAGCGCCGGTGCCGACGTCTGACCGAATTGAGCGGGCCGAGGCATTGCGGTTCGTGCGCGATGGCTTTTCTTGGCAAGCGTTCCTGTGGGCGCCGGGGTGGTTGGTCGAACATAAGATCTGGACGGGGTTGCTCGGGTACCTCGTGTCACTCGGCGCGATTGCTGGTCTCGATTGGTTGTTTGATTTGCCCACCATAGTAACAGCGCTCCTCGTGCTTGCAGTGCACCTCGTCATTGGGAGCGAAGCTGATGAAATGGAGCGAGCGCAGCTCAACGCGCGTGACTGGACCACGGTTGGGCAAGTCACTGGCACCGGCCCGCTTGATTGCGAGCGACGGTTTTTTGATCGATGGCTCAGTTCGGTGCCGATGACTTTATCGTCAGGTGGAGCGGTTAAGGACGTGATCCATGCAGCTGCCAGATCGCCTATGACGGGCGAGATACAGCAGAAATCTGTCGGTGGGCTATTGGCGCGGCCAGTCGCCGTGCTCGGAAGTCTTTTGGCGCCTCGATATCGCAGAAAAGGCTGACTTGGACCGGTATGTTGCGCCCCAAGGGAACAAGCTTAGATTAGACCGGTACGAATTTTCTTTTCAATACACCATGCCATAGAAGATCTCGCTTATGCAGACGGTTGCGATCATCGATTACGGCTCGGGTAATTTGCACTCGGCGGCCAAGGCTTTTGAGCGTGCGGCACGAGACAGCGGGCAGGATGCACGAATTGTTGTGACGGCGGACGCGACAGAGGTTGCTGCAGCAGACAGAATTGTGCTGCCGGGTGTTGGGGCTTTTGCAGATTGCAAACGCGGGCTCGATGCGGTTCCTGGGATGCGGGCGGCGCTGGATAGTGCGGTTATCAAGGGTGGACGACCATTCCTTGGTATTTGTGTCGGTATGCAGTTGATGGCTAAACGCGGACTTGAATTCGAGACCACGGCTGGCCTTGGTTGGATCAAAGGTGACGTGGTGCAGATCCGGCCGAAAGTTGCAGGACTTAAGATCCCGCACATGGGTTGGAACACGCTGACGTTGGCGCGGCCGCACGCGTTGCTCGACGGAATCGAGCTGGGAGAACGTGGCCTACATGCCTATTTTGTGCACTCGTTCCATTTGCTTGCGGATGATCCAAGCCAACTGATTGCGACGACTGATCACGGCGGGCAGATCACCGCCATTGTCGGACGAGACAACATGTTGGGTACACAATTTCATCCGGAGAAAAGCCAAGCGCTTGGGCTCAAACTGATTGCGAATTTTCTCGGTTGGAAACCATAATTAAATCAGCGCGTTAAAAGAAAAAGAACGGCACGCCGATTCCCATACGCAAACTTGGCCAACTCAAAAACACGAGTTGGGGGATACTCACGGCGCGCCGTCAAAAACGGCCACTTCGCTTTTAAGAGGGCCTTCAACGAAGTGGCCTCACCGAAGGGATTGTCAGCGCGGGGAGTGCTGCAGACCCTCAGTCCACGCTGGCAAACGAAGAACGCTGGCCACGTGCGTGTTCACTGACGCCTCAGAGAGAGCAAAGGCGACATGGAATTCTTGTGTACGTCGAACGCTGCTTATGCCGCTTCGGCAATGCGCCACTGCGGCGGCTCGAATGGTACGAGGGCTGGCCTCGATTTTTCTGAGGGACCGCCATGATAGGCGCGGGTCCAACGCAACATTGTATTAGCGACGGCGGGGCCGCCGACCAACTCTTGGATCACGACGCTATCGAGATCAGTGACCACTGGCGTTAGTCGTGCCGAAATGTCGTCGATGCTGTCAGCTGTCTGGATGTACCAAAGGCCGGGAAGGGGATGGGCCCATAGGGGCGCTAACCGCATGATGGTTTCTGCTAAGCGCCCGTTGGCGGCGTTGCCTAGGGCAGGGTCGTACGCGATCAGGATCGTCCGCATGGGTCACCTTTTGGCCTGTGTTCCGGTGTCCTCAGGCAGGGCATTTTGCAGCCCCAGCCTTAGAACGTAGGAGGAACATGCCAAACGACTCACCCAGAGTCAATGGAAAGTTCTTCTAATGTTCTCGCGCCGCTGTGGAGAACAATGTTAGGCGAAAAGATCGGATTGGGCGCGGTTCATGGCGGCGGTTGGGGCGCGCGAGATACGGCGATAGCCAAAGACTGTGCGATCGGTGAGGCTTGGGTAGCGCTGACGGAAGGCATCAGCGGCTTTGGCGCGGGCGCCGGGGAAGCGTTCGCTCCACCAGATTTCGTAGAGGCGGCGACTATCGCAGCCGTAACGACCGATCAGATCCTTGCGCGGGACGCGTAGCCAGCGAGCAATCCAGATTTCAACGGCATCAGACTCAGTCAACGCCGTTTGACGCGAATGACTGACCATGAACTCGGAAGCGATACCTTCAACACGCACAACACTTGACCCTCAGCGCAACTTCACCCTTCATGCGCCCGAATTGCAGCAAAGACAGGGCATGCCTGTCAACTGCTGCTTGCGACACAGCATTTGGCGCACGACAGTAAGGCCTCTGAAATGATTTTGTTTCCTGCCATCGATCTTAAAGACGGGCAATGCGTGCGGCTTAAGCTCGGCGACATGGAGCAGGCTACTGTTTTCAATGACAGCCCGGCGGCGCAGGCGCAGATCTTCGAGCGGCAGGGGTTTAAGTATCTGCACATCGTCGATTTGAATGGTGCGTTTGCGGGGCAGCCGGTCAACGGTGCAGCGGTTGAGGCCATTCTGCGGGCGGTGAAAATGCCGTGTCAACTGGGCGGTGGCATTCGTGACCTCGCAACACTTGAAATGTGGCTTGGCAAGGGTATCCGGCGCGTGATTCTTGGCACGGTGGCGGTGCGTGATCCGGCGTTGGTGCGCGCAGCGTGCGCTCAATTTCCCGGGCGGATTGCGGTTGGCATTGACGCCAAGGGGGGGCGGGTTGCGACGGAAGGTTGGGCCGAGACCAGCGAGCTCACGGTGGTGGATCTGGCTAAGCGGTTCGAGGACGCGGGCGTCTCTGCAATTATTTACACCGACATCGATCGGGATGGGATTTTGAAGGGGCTGAATTTGCCGGCGACACTCGAGTTGGCGCGAGCGGTTCGGATTCCGGTGATTGCATCGGGCGGCCTTGCGTCGATGGATGACATCGAGGCGTTGGCGCAACCGGAGTGCGCCATACTTGAAGGCGCGATTTCGGGTCGCGCACTCTACGATGGCCGGATTGATGTGGCGGCTGCGTTGAAGCGGCTTGGCTAATTGACTGGCTAGATTCTCAGTGTATTGCGCCAGCGCGTATCGCGCGGCGATGGGCGGCGGTGAAGGCGCCCATCGAGCAATGCTTTGGCTTTTTGAGTAGCGCCTGATTTCATCCAGGCGACGAGTAGCGTGTCCTCGATAAGTTCTCGTTGCGCATGACTGCCACCGATGCGGACGACTTCGTGAGCAACGGGTTCGAGTATTTCGGCGCAGGCGGCGTATTTCTCGTCGACGAAGGCTTGCATGGCTCGGCAGATGCCGGGAACGACTGCGCCAGCGGCTAATTTTCCGTCGCTTAGTCGGTGCTCAAGTGCGGCGGCGCGGTTTTCAAAGGCGGCTGCGTTGCCGGATGCGGCGGCGATCAGCGCAATATGCACGTCAGCAAAAGTGACGCCCGCGTTGGGGAATTTTTGTTCGGCGTAGGCGGAGATTTCGGACCATAGGGCAGGAGCGACGGCGTGGCCGTAAATTTGTGCGCGCCAAAGCAAAGACGCGCTATCGGTGACAATATTGATGGGCAATGCCTTGGTCGTTTGTGGTTTGACCGTGTCTGAGTAGATGGCGAGCGCGCGAGCGGCGTTGTCGTTTTCCAGGGCGACGAGTGCCTGATGCCAAGCAATATGGCTGTAGAGGATACCTGTACGATCATAGTTCGGGAGCCACGACGTGATGAGTGCATCGGCTTCATTGCCTGAGCCTCCTTCAAACATGGCATGGGCGAGGGCGTGGACAGCGTTGGCGTTTTCGAGGCGTTGGGCAAAGGCGCGTTCTGTGAGGTGGCGACCGCGTGTGATGTCGCCGTTTTCAGTCAACGACCAGCCGTGGTAGGTTTGGAACCACCAGTCGTTGCCGTAATGGTCGGCATAGCGTTCACAGAGATCGACGCGGGCTTGGTCGTGGTTGGACATGCCGGAGAAGGCGAAGAGACCGAAGGCTCCGAGTGGCAGCGATACTATCAACGCGTCGCGCGGCCAATGCTCAATGTGGGCGAGCGTTGCTGAGAGGCATTTGGTTGATGGCCCATTGATGCTGAGGGCAAGGATGGCGATGTGGCTGCGTTCGCGTTCGGTGGCGTTGTTGGTTGCAAGATCGATGGCGTGGGCAATCTTTTCTTTGGCGAGGCTGGCTTCGGTGCAGATGAAATGCAGCCGCGCGCGCGCTGCGTGAGCCATGGCGAAGGTGGAGTCGAGTTCAATGGCACGATCGAAGGCTGTGGCAGTTCCGGTCCATGCCGACAGCAATAGATCAATGCCCTCGCGATAGGCTGACGCGGCTGAGGCAGATGCGGTTGAAAGTGAGAGACCGTAGCGGTCTGTTTCACGGGCGTTTTGGGGCATTCAGGCGATCCTCGCACTGCGGGTCAAATGCCAAGTTAGCGGTGCAAGGGGGATTGGTGCAAGAATGGCTTGCGGGCGCGTTCAGCGGAAATCGCGGCCAGGGCGCGGACGGTAGGTGGGAAGGGACCAGCCACGGGTGATGGCGCCAGCACGGAGGGCGAATGTGGCAGCGGCGCCGAGGAGTGCGCCTAGAATTTGGGGTGCGCCAATTGAAAGCGTCGCGACGTAGACGATGGCACCGACAAGGGCCGCGGAGATATAAATTTCGCGCTTCAAAAGTATCGATGGCTCGTGGCCAAGGATGTCGCGGATGATACCGCCGAGGCTAGCGGTCAACATGCCCATGACAACGGCGATAACAGGAGACGCGCCTGCAGTGATGGCTTTATCAGCGCCGACAATGGTGACGAAGGCGAGGCCGATGGCGTCGAGCCAGAGTATCCATTTATAGCGCGACTGTGGGATGTGGGCGGTGAAATAGACGACAACGGCGGCGACTGTTGCGACGATGATATATGTGGGCTCTTTGATCCAGAACACAGGTTGTTGGAGCAGCAAATCGCGAAACGTTCCGCCACCGATGCCGGTGACGATGGCGAGCCAGAGAAAGCCGATGAGATCGAGTTCTTTGCGCGAGGCGGTTAAGGCGCCTGTGATGGCGAAGACAGCGACGGCGATGTAATCGAGCGTGGTCAAGCTTTGGGCGAGCATCGCGTGCTTTTAAAACATGGCGGCGTGGACGCGGTCGGGCGGGGCGTGTCCGTCGAGGAAGGTTTTAATGTTGATGATGACCTTCTCGCCCATGTCGATGCGGCCTTCGATGGTGGCCGAGCCCATATGAGGCAAGGCGACGACGCGGGGCGAATTGAGCAGTCGTGGATTAACGGCGGGTTCGTGCTCGAACACGTCGAGGCCAGCGCCGGCAAGGGCGCCTGATTCCAACATGCGGATCAGCTCGTTTTCATCGACAACTTCACCGCGCGCGGTGTTGACGATGAAGGCAGAGGGCTTCAGTTGCTTCAAGCGGCGGGCCGAAAGCAGATGATAGGTTGCGGGCGTGTGGGGGCAGTTGACCGAGACGATGTCCATGCGCATCAGCATCTGGTCGAGGCTGTCCCAGTAGGTGGCGCCTAACTCTTGTTCGATCTCTTCGGCTACCCGGCGACGATTGTGGTAATGGATTTGGAGGCCGAAGGCCTTGGCGCGACGGGCAACGGCTTGGCCGATGCGGCCCATACCGACGATGCCTAAACGCTTGCCCCAGATGCGGTTGCCCAGCATCGAGGTTGGTGACCAACCGGTCCAATTGGCGCCCTGCTCGCGCAACGTAAGCGCGCCTTCGGTCAACCGACGTGGCACGGCGAGAATTAAAGCCATGGTCATGTCGGCGGTGTCTTCGGTCAATACTCCGGGCGTATTGGTAACGGTGATGCTGCGGTTGCGGGCGGTGTCGAGGTCGATATTGTCAACTCCGGTGCCGAAGTTGGCGATGAGGCGGAGGCTGGGACCGGCTTGCGCAATAATGGAACGGTCGATGCGATCGGTGACGGTGGGGACCAGAATATCAGCTTCGCGCATGGCTGCGGCCAGATCGGCGGCTGACATGGGCGCATCGGTGATGTTGAGGCGCGCATCGAACAATTCGCGCATGCGGGTCTCGACCACCTCGGGCAGTTTGCGCGTGACAATTATGATCGGCTTTTTCGCTACGGTCGGCATAGGCGGAATGGCCTCTGGTCTGGGATTCTGGTGTTTCAGAACAAACACGTTGTCGATGCCGACTTGGAGGTTCGAAAAAAGGGGAAATGCCGAGTACGAACCTGCCATAGCGACGTTTTGTGCATATCAGATCATGGGGCCGAACTCAAAACCTGCATTGGTCCAAATACCTTTTGGTCGCAGGTTTTAGACGGGCGAACACAGTCCAGGACCGCATTTCTGCTGGCTTCGGCCTTGATGGCGCCAAGCAAATCATGTTTGCGTCAGGAATGCGCAAGCTTTGGCCAAGTTTGGACTCACAGGCGACGACGCCTCGAAACGTCTTGCGATGGGTCGCGCTCGCTATAGCCAGTGCGGCCTATGGGGGCGGGGCCTTCGCTAGCGATCCGGTCGCACGCTTCGTCAGCTTGAAAGCAGATCGGTTGGACGTACGGGCGGGGCCTGGCCCCACGCATAAAGTGGCTTGGGTTTTTCAGCGCGCAGGATTGCCGGTTGAAGTCTTAGGAGAAAGTAACGGCTGGCGAGAAATTCGAGACGTGGATGGTGCTGTTGGCTGGGTCCAAGCGCGGCACCTGTCGCTGCGGAGAACTGTGATTATTACTGGAATTGTAACTGGTACTACAGCGGGAGTGGCGACGGTTGGTGGCATTGCGCTTAAGGCGCGGGCCAGTGATGGCGCAGACACATTGTTGCTGACGGAACCCGGAATTGTTGCAAACTTGGTCGCCTGCGATGGACTTTGGTGTCAGGTCGGGTTGGCAGACATCCGCGGATTTTTACCGCAAAACCAACTTTGGGGCGTGCTTAAAGGCGAGATCGTCAAATAGCGATTAGGTCCGACGGTCGGGGCTAGTTGGACGGAGCCTAAGCTTTACTGGTGTCGCGGACGAGGCGAACGACAATGTCGATGTGACTGATGCGCATGCCAGCAGGTGGCAAGGGTAGGCCGTCGACTTTGATTTCATGGCCGGAAATGTCAATCAAATGCCCGTCAGGCTCGACGTAAAAGTGATTATGGTTCGACGTGTTGGTATCGAAATAGGCGCGTTGGCCATCGATAGCGAGTTCGCGGATGAGGCCAACCTGCTGGAACTGATGCAATGTATTGTAAACAGTCGCGAGGGACATGCGTTGACCGGCATGGACTGCCTCTTCGTGCAGCGCTTCGGCGGTGACATGTCGATCACCTTGCGCAAATAGTAATCCGCCAAGGGCGCAACGCTGCCGCGTTGGTCGCAGACCCGCCAAGCGCAATTTTTCCGCGATTTCCACCTCAGCCATTGCAAAAGGTATGGGCGGGAGGAGTGGGTTTGAGTTACTCATACGTTTCCTTGCGGGGTCACTTGGTGCCACCACGCTTAGCTCAACGGCATACCAAGCCCGAGTTATAGGCAAAATTGAGTGCGTTGGGCAACGGCTCGTTGATTGGTGCTGTTTGTTGGCCCCGTGGTATAAGGCCAAGAGTGAATTTCGCGCGGGCTTGGGCTCGCAATATAGAACTATTCTAATAATTCGGAGTTGTTTATGGCTGCCATACAGGCGCTTTCGGCCCTGGATTGGCTGTGTTAAGCAGCTTTTTGCGTCGCATGTCTCGACAACACGAGGCAATAGGAGTGCGACATAGGGTTGACTTATCAGGGGTAACTGGACCGTGTTCGAGGTCGATGCCTCGGGACCGCGACTAGGCCCATGGAAGGAAAATTTGACGCATGTCCGATCGGAAATCGAACTTCGACTACAACGATCTGCTGCGCTGCGGGCGCGGTGAGCTGTTTGGCCCAGGCAACGCGCAGCTGCCGTTACCGCCGATGTTGATGTTCGAGCGGATTACACACATTTCGGAAACCGGTGGCGCACACGGCAAAGGGCAGATGACGGCCGAATTCGATATTGCCGGTAACCCAGCGACGGATTGGTTTTTCTCCTGCCATTTCAACAATGATCCCGTGATGCCAGGTTGCTTGGGGCTTGACGCTCTGTGGCAGATGACTGGGTTTTATTTGGGTTGGCTTGGGGCACCGGGGCGTGGTCGAGCGCGGGGGGTCGGTGAAGTTAAGTTCACCGGCATGGTGACACCCAAAATTAAACGGATTGAATACATCGTCGACATCAAGTCTGTGGTTCTGAGAAAGCTTAAGCTTGCCGTAGCGGATGGTACGATGAAGGCCGACGGCGAGATATTTTATCAGGCGTCTGATCTGAAAGTGTTTCTGGAACCGGTCGCTGGTTCATGAACGAGCCGTTATGGCAAGATCTTGAGTAATTGCTCGCATGCAGGCGCCCGCGTGCGCATCACATGTCGGGCGCAATTCCAATCAACACTGCATGTTCGGCGCTCTAACCCGGATGAGGTACTGATATGAGACGCGTTGTCGTCACTGGCATGGGGATTGTTTCCTCGATCGGCAACTCGACGCAAGAAGTTGTGGCGTCGCTCAGAGACGCGAAGAGCGGAATCACGCGCGCGGAAAAGTACGCTGAGCTAGGCTTCAAATGCCAAGTTCACGGTCAACCGTCGCTGGATTGGGAAGCGTTAGTACCACGCAAACCGAAGCGATTTATGGAATCTGGTGTGGCGTGGAATTATATCGCCATGGACCAGGCGATCCGTGATGCGGGACTCGAGGCCAACGAGGTTGTGAACGAGCGCTCTGGCATCATCGTTGGATCGGGTGGACCGTCGACGTTGGCTATTGTTGCGGCAGCCGACACCACGCGGGCGAATAAAAGCCCGAAGAAAATTGGACCGTTTGAAGTACCGAAGGCGATGTGTTCGGGGCCGTCGGCGGTGTTGGCGACATCGTTTCAGATCAAAGGCGTCAACTATTCGATTTCGTCGGCGTGCGCGACGAGTGCGCACTGCATCGGCAATGCGGCTGAAATGATCCAATATGGCAAGCAGGACATCATGTTTGCTGGGGGCTGCGAGGAACTTGAATGGTCGCTGTCGGCGCTGTTCGACGCCATGGGCGCGATGAGCAGCAAATTCAACGAGACGCCTGCACGGGCGAGCCGGGCCTATGACAAAAACCGCGATGGATTTGTGATCGCGGGTGGCGCGGGCATGTTGGTGCTCGAAGAGCTGGAACATGCGAAAGCGCGCGGGGCTAAGATCTACGGCGAACTGTGCGGCTACGGGGCAACGTCGGATGGGTATGACATGGTAGCACCATCGGGCGAGGGCGCGGCAAGGTGTATGAAGCTGGCGATGCAAGGCATCACTGGCAAAGGCACGCCAAAGGTCGATTATATCAACCCGCATGGCACAGGGACGCCGGTCGGCGATGAACGTGAAATTGGGGCGATCCGCGAGGTCTTTAAGGGCCTGCAAGTGCCGATGATTTCATCGACCAAATCGCTCTCGGGACACTCGCTTGGGGCGATTGGCGTGCAGGAGGCAATCTTCTCTTTGCTGATGCTTAACAACGACTTCGCCTGCGAAAGTGCGCACATTGACGAGTTGGACCCGGCGTTTGCAGATTTGCCTATCCTGCGAGCGCGCAAAGACAACGCCGGTCTTAACTGTGTCATGTCGAACAGCTTCGGGTTCGGTGGAACAAATGCGACTTTAATGTTCAAGCGGCTAGAGAGTTAATGGCGGGGAGTGGCCTCCGGCACTAGCCTCATGGGCATTTTCCGGGTATGGGCGACTTTCAAAAATCAAATTTAATCCAGGGGCTCTTAGATCCCTTCGCTTGGCGGCGCGTGGCGCACGCCGAGCGCGAACCGAAGAAGAGCAAAATGAGCACGACAGACATTGCACTGCCAGGCCCGCTGATGGCAGGTAAACGCGGCCTGATCATGGGTGTGGCCAACAATCGCTCGATCGCGTGGGGTATTGCGCGCGTGCTGGCCGGACATGGCGCAAAATTGGCTTTTACCTATCAGGGCGACGCTTTCGGTCGCCGGGCTGTGCCGCTGGCGGAGAGCCTAAACGCGGACATCATTGAACCTTGTGACGTCAAGGATCTGGCGAGCGTGGACGCGGTGTTCGATAAGATTGGCAAAACGTGGGGCGAGTTGGATTTTGTGGTGCACGCCTTGGCGTATTCGGACCCTAAGGAACTGGGTGGTCGTTACTCCGATACGACGCGTGAGAACTTTATAAATTCGATGGTGATTTCGTGCTTCTCGTTCACGGAAGTGGCAAAACGCGCAGCGCCTTTGATGAAAAGCGGTGGGTCGATGCTGACGCTGACCTACGGTGGCGCAACGCGGGCGGTGCCATCTTACAATGTCATGGGTGTGGCCAAAGCAGCACTCGAAGCGAGCGTGCGCTATCTGGCAGTCGATCTCGGGCAGCAAGGCATTCGCGTTAATGCGCTATCGGCGGGTCCGATGCGGACACTATCTGGTGCGGGCGTTTCAGACGCACGCGTGATCTTCAATTTTCAGTCGGCTAATTCGCCGCTGAAACGCACGCCGCATCTCGATGAAGTAGCGGGATCAGCGATCTATCTGCTGTCAGATCTGGGCGGCGCGGTGACGGGTGAAACGCACTTTGTTGATTGTGGCTATAACGTCGTTTCGATGCCAACGCTGCAAGCGCTCAAGGCACAAGATGAGGCCATTGCAGGCGCACAGAAGAAATAGTTTTAACATCTTGTAGGGTGGGCGATCCTCAGTCGTAACCTTCTTAACCTCGCGATGGCGACGACGGCGTCTGTGCCGTGTTAGACGCCGCGCGGGGTTTCTTTTTTCGATGCTCCGAATTGAGTGTCAGGACTTAGTGCCATGT
>JABFRJ010000490.1 GCA_013141255.1 Hyphomicrobiaceae bacterium | reverse complement strand
AGCGAAGGCTTCCGCCGCGCCTTCTTGGCGATCGACGGCTGTGATCACGGCGAGCACAGTTGCACCATCGGCTTTGACGGACTCGATGGCTTTGAGAGCCGAGCCGCCTGTGGTGGTCACATCTTCGAGGATGATTACTTTTTTACCGGCGATGGTCTGGCCTTTGGGCAGGCCTTCGACGAGGCTTTGGGTGCCGTGCTCTTTTGCTTGTTTGCGGACGAAGAACGCGGGCAGAGGATGGCCTTCTGTGAAGCTGACGGCGGCGGTGGCGGCGGCGATGGGGACAGCACCCATTTCAAGGCCGCCGATCATGTCGACGTCTAGGTCTTTCATGGTGTCGATCATCAGCAGCGACAGGAGGTGTGCGCCTTCGGGATCGAGCATGGTTGGTTTCATGTTGAAATAGAAGTTTGAGATGCGGCCGGAGGCGAGTTTGATTTCGACGCCGGTGCCGTAGGAGCGGCGGCGGACGATCTCGATGAGGCGGATTTTTGCGGCGGCGGGTGTTATGGCGCTGGGCATCGGGCCTCACTTTTCAACGGAGATGCGTTTTGAGATGTTTTCTGTCCATGGCCGCAGGGATGCTGGGCTGTCAAGGGTGTGGCGCAATTTGCGCACGTTCAATCAGTTGTTGGCAATCAGTTGTTGGCAATCAGTCGTTGGTAATGAAGCGTTGGCCGTGTTGCGGAGGTGATCGCCCAAATGTTTTGCGCTTGGCGATGAAGTTGCCTTAAATGTAGGTCAACTGAGACTTCGGACCAGCGCTTGCGCGGCAAAGGAAAATCAATGTTCAATCCGGAAACACCGCCCGAACTGATGGTGACGCGTTGGATCAATGCGCCGCAACCTATGACGCTGAAGGCACTCAAAGGGCGCGTCGTGGTCGTGGTGGCGTTTCAGATGCTGTGCCCGGGCTGCGTCGAGCATGGTTTGCCGCAGGCCAAACGCATCCGCGAGAAATTCAGCCAAGACGAAGTGGTGGTGCTGGGGCTGCACAGCGTGTTTGAGCATCATGCTGTGATGACGGAGGCGGCGCTGGAAGTGTTTCTCGGGGAATACCGGTGGCCGTATCCGGTGGCGATTGATCAGCCCGATGGCGATGGCGTGCCCAAAACGATGGCGGCTTATCAAATGCAGGGGACGCCGACGCTGTTGATCTTTGATCGCGCGGGGCGGTTGCGGCGGCATTATTTCGGACGTCCCGATGATATGCTGCTGGCGGCCGAGATTACGGCGATGGCGCTTGAAGACGCGGATTCACCGCGCGAGCAAGCATCGGCAATTGAGAAAAAGTTGGCGAAGGCGTTGGCGGCGGCCAAGCATGACCATGATCATGGGCATGATCACGGCCACGACCACGGTCATGGGGGGCACGATCACGGGCATGGCGACGCGTGTGGATGTGGGCATGATCATTCGCACGATCACGGGCACGATCATAAGCATGATCACGGGCATGGTGAGCATAAAGGTCAGCGCTAGACGTAGCGGGAGGCATGTCGATGATCGATGTTTCTCGCGCGGCGTATGTTGATCCTACCGCGCGGCTGTTTGGTGATGTGCGCGTGGGGGAAGGCGCGTCGATCTGGCCCTATGCCGTGGTGCGGGCCGAGGCGTGTCATGTTGCAATTGGTGCGCACGTTAATCTGCAAGATCACGTCATGGTGCATGTGGGCTATGGCCACGCGACCGTCATCGGAGCTTACACGTCAGTGACGCATCGGGTTGTGCTGCATGGCTGCACGATTGGTGAAAACTGCCTGATTGGGATTGGCGCGACTGTGATGGATGGCGCTGTCATTGGCGATAATTGCATCGTCGGGCAGCATACGTATGTGAAGGATGGTACGATTGTTCCGGCCAATTCGATTGTGATGGGGACGCCGGGAAAAGTGGTAGCGCTGCGGAATAACTTTGTCGCGAACCGGCTCAATGCTTGGCTCTATCATCGCAATGGGTTGGCATATGCCCAGGGGGAGCATCGCGCGTGGGATGGGGCTGATTACCTGGCGGCGGCGAAAGCAGAAGAGGCGCGATTGAAGCAGCTCGTTGGTGAGCTGTATCCGGCTCGGTGATCTATTGGCCAGGAAGAATAACCACTTTGGGCTCGCTTGGCAGGAGCGCTTGAGAGACGACAATCACGGGTTTGTCAGCTTGCTCGATAGGAAACTCGGTTTTGATGCGCTCGGTGAAGCGCGCAAGCGTGATGGTGTTGAAGTAGTGCATGGGTATGATGAGGCGGGCGCGGAGCGCGCGGAGGACGTCGACCATGCCGCCGACATCCATGGTGTAGCCGCCATCGACGGGCACGAGCACCACGTCGAGTTGGCCGATGCTGGCGAGTTGTTCTGGTGTGAGGGTGTGATGCAAGTGGCCGAGATGGCCGATGCAGAGGCCGGCGACTTCAAAAATGAAAATTGAATTGCCGTAGCTGACGGCGTTGCCGCCCCAATCGCGGATGTTGGTGGCGACGTTGCGGACGTGCACGTCTTTCAGAGTGATGTCGTGTTGGGCGGGGCCACCGGCAGGGTTCCAGCCGCGCAAGACATGGGCGATCGATGGGCTGGGGCTGTCTGTGTAGTGGGTGGTGTGGGCGCGGTTCATGGTGACGATGTCGGGCAGCACCGATGGACGCACGAAATCGTTGTAGTCAGTGGCGATACGTACGCCGCCGCTGGTCTCGATCAAGAACGTGGAATGGCCGATGAAGGTGAGGCGGACTTCTTGGCTGGCGAGGCGAGCTCTGCTTGAGGCCAAGTGGACGAAGGGCTTAGCGTTGGCGACGGCTTGGCAACGGTTGGCGGCCCAAGCAGGGGCCGTGCCCGCAAAGGGCGCCGCAACAAGACAACAGATGAGCCAAAGCCAGAGCCGGAACGGCAGCACGAAATATCGCTCTTAAGGGGGGCTAGGTAAAAGCCGGTGGTTGGAGAGACGAGGTCGACTAGCGCTCAAGTGTAGGGCAGGGCGACGTCAACTGCCAACCCGGTATAGGCTACAACTATGTGGGT
>JABFRJ010000068.1 GCA_013141255.1 Hyphomicrobiaceae bacterium | reverse complement strand
TTGGGCGGCCAAGCCTGGAGGACGGGCACTGATCCCGAAGCCTTCGACGCCCTCAAAGGCCGCGCCCAGATCAACCGCGTCGACGACGCCAAAGTTACGCCACTTCACGACTGACGCTGCCCCCTCGGTCAAGCCCCTACAAAGTCTTGAAAATACCCAGTAAAATACCCGCATCAAAAGCGTTAAAAACACCCGATTTATAGTGTCATCCATGCCCTCGCGTGGTAGCTATTTTCACGTCAAAAAAGACGCCGCTTCGGCGCCGGTTACGTGCGCTAAAAAAGCCTCGAAATGAGGTTCGCGTGAACCAAGTTACGAGCGGCAAACGGCGGGTGTGAAAGCGGCAATTTTGCCACTCAATGCGCCCTCCGGACTTTGATCCAAGGACCAAATATCGATGACCGCCAAGCCCAAGAAACCGGACCCCACAGTTGCGCCGGATGCCAACGCCGCGCCCGAGACTACACCGGCCGCGTCAACGTCGATGTTCTCGCCACCTGAATTGAAGCCTGTTGGCGACTACAGCGCCGACAGCATCAAGATGCTGAAAGGCCTCGATGCCGTGCGCAAACGCCCCGGTATGTACATCGGCGACACCGACGACGGCTCGGGCTTGCATCACATGGTTTACGAAGTCGTCGACAACGGCATCGACGAAATTCTCGCCGGTTACGCCTCCGAGTGCCACGTCACGTTGAATGCTGACGGCTCGGTTACGGTGCGCGACAACGGTCGCGGCATCCCCACGGGCATCAAGCAGGACGACGACCACGACCCCAAGCGCTCCGCCGCCGAAATCGTCTTCACCGAACTCCACGCCGGCGGTAAATTCGACCAAAACTCCTACAAGGTGTCGGGCGGCCTCCACGGCGTCGGCGTCTCGGTCTGCAACGCGCTCTCAACCTGGCTCAAAGCCCGCATCTGGCGCGACGGCAAAATCCACGAAATTTCGTTCAGCGACGGCGTGCCCGACGCGCCGCTCAAGGTCGTCGGCGAATGCGGCAAAGATGAGCGCGGCACCGAAGTTTCGTTCCTGCCGTCGCCCCAAACCTTTCACAACGTCCTCGAATTCAACCAACAAACACTTGAGCGCCGCCTGCGCGAACTCGCATTCCTGAACTCCGGCGCCAAAATCGTTCTGACTGACGCCCGCCACGCCGACGTGAAGCGCGAAGAATTGTATTACGACGGTGGTGTCGCGGCCTTCGTCAAATACGTTGATCGCACGCGCCGCGCCTTGATCGAAGAACCACTGATGATACGTGCGGAAAAGGATGGCATCACCGTCGAAGTCGGCATGTGGTGGAACGACAGTTGGGACGAGCACATGATGTGCTTCACCAACAACATCCCGCAACGCGATGGCGGCACGCATTTGGCCGGCCTCCGCGCCGCTGTCACGCGCGTCATCAATAAGTACGCAGAAGACACCGGCATCGCCAAGAAAGAGAAGGTCTCCCTCGCCCCAGACGACATCCGCGAAGGCTTGACCTGCGTGCTCTCGGTCAAAGTGCCAGATCCTAAGTTCTCGTCGCAAACCAAAGACAAGCTCGTCTCGTCGGAAGTGAAACCAGTCGTTGAAAGCTGCGTGGCCGATAATTTGAGTGCTTGGTTTGAAGAACACCCGAAAGACGGCAAAACCATCATCGGCAAAATCGTCGAAGCCGCTATCGCCCGCGAAGCCGCCCGCAAGGCGCGCGATCTGACGCGTCGCAAGGGCGCACTGGATCTGAACTCGCTGCCCGGAAAACTCGCCGAGTGCCAGGACCGCGACCCCGTCAACACTGAAATGTTTATCGTCGAAGGCGACTCAGCCGGTGGCTCTGCAAAGCAGGGTCGCAACCGCGAGTTCCAAGCCGTGTTGCCCATTCGCGGTAAAATCTTGAACGTCGAACGCGCGCGCATGGACAAGATGCTGTCGAGCCAGGAAATCGGCACGCTCATCACGGCACTCGGCACCGGCATCGGTCGCAGCGAAAACGACGGCAAAGATGGTTTCGGCTTCAACCTTGCCAAGCTGCGCTATCACAAAATCATCATCATGACCGACGCCGACGTCGACGGGGCCCACATCCGCACGCTGTTGCTCACGTTCTTCTATCGTCAAATGCCGCAGTTGATCGAAGGCGGGCATCTCTACATTGCGCAACCGCCGCTCTACAAAGTCACGCGCGGCAAATCGCAAGCGTACTTGAAAGATCAACGCGCCTTCGAAGACTATCTGGTCGACGGTGGCCTCGATGAAACCACGTTGATGCTAGGCTCCGGCGAAATCCGCGCCTCGAAAGACTTGCGCGACATTGTCGAGCAGGCG
The DNA here is from genome assembly GCA_013141255.1 of Hyphomicrobiaceae bacterium. Classification (GTDB taxonomy): domain Bacteria; phylum Pseudomonadota; class Alphaproteobacteria; order Rhizobiales; family Hyphomicrobiaceae; genus JABFRJ01. The sequence continues at coordinate 701 of JABFRJ010000068.1, read as the reverse complement.
CGTGTCACCACCTCGATCATCGAAGGCCTGCACTCACGCTACGCCCGCTTCGTCGTCGAACAGGCGGCAATTGGCGGCGCCTTCGACCCGAGCTTGCTGTTGTCAGCCGAAAGCGCCAACAAGGTCGCGGGCGACGTGGCCCGTCACCTCGATGGCATTTCGGAAGAAACCGAACGCGGCTGGGAAGGCCGCTATGGCAACGAAGGCTTCGTCTTCAAGCGCAGCGTGCGCGGCGTGGCCGAAGTGCAAACTTTGGATCGCAACATGCTCGCCAGCGTTGAAGCGCGCCGCATGAACGAACGCCGCGCCCACCTGCATGAAATATACGGTGTGCCGTCGATCATCAAACGCAAAGAGACCGAAAAACAGGTGACGGGCCCGCGTCAATTGCTCGAAACCATCTACGATTATGGTCGCAAGGGTGTGGCACTGCAACGCTACAAAGGCTTGGGCGAAATGAACCCAGAGCAACTCTGGGAAACCACGCTGGATCGCGAAGCCCGCACGTTGTTGCAGGTCAAAATCGGCGACACAGCCGAGGCCGACGAAATCTTCTCGCGTCTCATGGGCGACATCGTCGAACCCCGCCGCGAGTTCATCCAAGAAAACGCGCTCAATGCGAGTGTGGATGTGTGAGGCAACTACATTGCTTTTGGCGTTGAGGCGAAAATTTTGAAAGACGTTTGGACGAGTATTCTGCC
>JABFRJ010000326.1 GCA_013141255.1 Hyphomicrobiaceae bacterium | reverse complement strand
CGCACCGCCGCTGCGCATTGCGCGCGCCAACGGCATTCTGATTATGCTCGGCGCGTCAGGCGCGATCGCTGTCACCGCGCCGGCCGACGGGCTCATGGCGATCTTCGGCTGGCGCGGACTTTTCCAACTGGCTGCCGTTCTGGCGATGGTCATGGCTGCACTGATCATAATAGTCGCGCCGGAGCGGCATCAATCCGACACGCATCGACCGTCATCCGCAGTGAAGCTGTCAACAATCTATGCCGATCCCCGATTTCAGGCGCTCGCGCCATTGTCGGCGCTGACCATTGGAGCGTCATGGTCGTTGCAGGGGCTATGGGCAGGGCCGTGGCTCACGCACGTCTCCGGGCTCGATCACGCATCGGTTGTGAAACACCTGCTCGTCATCGGAGTGGCGCTCGCCCTTGGCGCTGCGGGACTGGGATGGATCACCGATCGACTGAAAACGCGCGGAAGTGATCGGGAAATTGTCCTCGTCGCCATCGCGGCTGCAAGCCTTACTGCCATGGTCGTACTCGTCCTGCAGCTGCCGGTGTCACCGGTCATTCCATGGTCGGTCATTGCGATTGCCGGCGCGGCAACGACGGTCAGCTACGCCATCCTGCCCGGCTATTTCGCTGCATGGATGTCGGCGCGTGCCAACGCAGCACTCAACCTGCTGCACCTCTTGACCGCCTTCGGCGTGCAAGCCGCCATCGGAACCTTTATCAACCAGTGGCCAAAGACCAACGGCCATCCGCCGACGGAAGCTTATCAAGCCGCGCTCGGTTGTATCGCAGTGCTGCAAGCACTGGCATTGACTTGGTTCATCGTGGCGCGTTGCCGCTGCAGTGTGCCAGTTCTGACCGTCCGCCACCCGTTGTTGCGTGTCCTCGCGCCTGTGCCGCTTCCTTCGCGTCCAAGCGCGTACGACGTGGCGCTAACATGTTTTTCAGAACATCTCGGCGCGGGGCGTGTGGAGCGCGGGCAATGGCGGCGCGCGGCATTGAGCGCTGCGATGCTCTGCCTGATGCTGACAGGGCTCGTCGGTGTGGTCGGTGCTCGCGAGGCTGTGCCGTATCTCGTTGCGACCGAGAACGCCCGCACAGCGCACGCGTTTCTCGATCGGAGCCTTGACCAGAACTGATGAGCGTTATGATTTCGCGAGACGGGCGCGTGTCGCTCGCGTCGTCTCCAGCGCCTGCTGCAGTGTTACTTCGAGCGATGCCAGGAGTTCGGCGTCATCGGCGTCGGCAACCGCCAGTGCTTCGTTCACCAGATCGCCGAGGGAAATCGTCACCAGATCGGCCGCCTCTGCGGCATCGCTGTAGGCGACCACAGATCCATTGGGACGCAACTCCAAGGCCAGGGCGGCCTGCCGCAGAACCGATGTCTCGACCACATCCTGGCTGACCGTCACTTCAAGGAGAGGAACCGGGATGCCATCGGCAATAAGGGCCAGAACGTAACCGTCCGCCTCGTCCCGAAAGGCGAAGTGCGTCTTCACAGTCTTGGTAGTGTCTGACCCCGGCATGTCCAACTCGATCAAAAGCGTCGAAAGACCAATATACTAGGTGGAGAGAAGTTTGCCCATGCGGTGCGGTCCGCCGCATGACACTTCGGCAGACCCTCGCGCACAACCTGCGACGGCTCCGGCAAGAACGCGGGCTCACCCAGGAGGCGCTCGCGGACCTTGCCGGCGTCAATCGCAACTATGTCGGCTTGATCGAGCGCCAGGAGAATTCCGCCAGCGTCGACGTTCTAGATCAGCTCGCCACGGCCCTTGAAATCGATCCAATCGAGCTTCTGAAACGCCCCAAGAAGGCCAAGTAAACATTCCGACACTTGCACGGGCTCCACCTCCCCGTACCCCAGTCTACACAAATCTCACCGCGAAACTGCGTGCCGCCGGTTGCATCGGATGGGTGGTTTCGCTGTTGCGAAAGATGCGAAGCAGTTGGCGTCAATCCGCTCCGCAAAAAGCGGATAGCGGTCGCCGTTAGCGGACACAGAACTCAAATCGGCGAAACCATTCTTCCCTCGAACGGCGCAGCATGATCTGGCGTAGTCTCCCGCCACCTCAAAGACGTCATAGACCGCTCGACCAGACCGTACCGCCTCTTAATCCGAATGAGTTTACGTGTTGGCCAAAAAGTGTCCCATGAGTAGGCTTTTATAGGTGATTTCAAACTTGACATTAGTTCACAAAATACACTAATAGTGTACCATGAGTGCACACCGGCAAGAAAAGCTAAACCGTCTCGCCAAGCGCCTTCCCGAAGGCTTGCCGGTGGATGCGGCGTGGCTCCGATCTGAGGGATATACCCCAAACCTGCTGCGCAAATACGAAGCTGCGGGTTGGCTCACCCAACCGGCGCATCGCATCTATGTTCGGCCCCGCGGCCCCATCGTCTGGCAGCAGGCGGTGATCGCGCTTCAGACCCTTCTCGGTCGCAATCTCGTTGTCGGAGGTCGCACCGCTCTCGACCTCCATGGTTTCAGCCACTACCTCGAAACCTCGACCCAAGCCGTCTATCTATTCGGTCCCAAGCCACCTCCCACGTGGCTCAAAAATCTCCCGGCGGGCGTCGAATTCCGCGCACGCAATGACGCACGCATTTTCACCCGCGCCCTTGCCTCGACAGCCCCTCATCAGCTTGATGGGCCAGCGGGCGAGCGAGTGAAGCGCTCCGATGGCGCCATGACCCTGCCGTGGGGACCATGGAACTGGCCGTTGACGGTCTCCACGCCAGAGCGCGCCATCCTCGAATTTCTTGACGAACTCCCTGACCGTGAAAGCTTCCATCAAGCCGATATGCTGATGGAGGGGCTCTCCAACTTGAGCCCGGCCCGACTGCAGGCACTCCTGGTCGATTGCCACAATATCAAGGTGAAGCGGCTCTTTTTCTTCTTTGCCGATCGCCACGCGCACGCCTGGCTCAAGCGCCTGAATCGTGGCACCATCGATCTCGGTCGCGGCAAACGCAGCCTCGTCAAAGGCGGGCGCTACGATGCGAAGCATATGATCACGGTGCCGGAGGA
>JABFRJ010000277.1 GCA_013141255.1 Hyphomicrobiaceae bacterium | reverse complement strand
GATTTGAACAACATCGAGTCAACTCGATCAAATTTGACACACTGTGTTTGCTCTGGATACTGCATTTCGCGCAAACAATGTTGACCCTTTTTGGGGCAGTATCAGGATCCAGGTTTTCAATCGATGTACTTTTGGATATTAGCGATCGCTGCGGTGCTTGTGGTCTGGTTCGGCATCGCGGTTCATGAAATTGGGCATGCACTGGCTTGCCGCCGGGCCGGGATACCGGTTCGCGAAATCTCGCTACTTGGATTTCCTTTACCGGGGATCAAAGGGTGGCAGTTGCCGTTCAAAAGTCGAACATTCCCTGAGACGATTTTTCTTATCCACCCGGTGTTGCTGGGGGCTTACATGAAGCCCGATAACGTCGCGATGGAGGCTGCGGGTCGACGCGAGCGTGTGCGCATTCTCGCAATGGGGCCAATTGCCAGCCTATTATTCGGGCTCACACTTCTGACGCTCTGTTCGCTTGCGTTCGCCGCAGACACAATTGTTGGTGGATGTACCAAATGTTTGCAGAAAGGTGCAGTCAATAATCAACCTTGGACCATCGGCATGTTTGTCGCTATCGGCTGCGCTACACTTTCGGTGACGATACTGATCCTCCTGCTGCGGCGTTATTTTTGGTTTCATATCGCGTTGCTGGTCGTTGGAATTGCGCTTCTCCCGCTGATGGCATATGTAATTTACACCTTACTTATGGACGTATTGTTCAGCACTAAGCCGCTTCATGAAATCTTGACTGGCATGTTTGGCACTGTACGTGTCAGTCGTGACTGGATCCTTGCGATGCATGATGATCAGAGCCCGACGCTGATGCGTGGCATCGGTTCTGTCGCGATTGTGGCCGGTGGACTATCATTGTTCATCGGTCTTGCTAATCTGGTGCCAATGTTCGCAGGCGACGGAACGATGATCATAATGGAATACGTACCGGAACGGCTTGGTAAATTGATTTGGACAGTCACACTTGCTGTCATGGGTCTTTTTATGCTGCTCGTTTTGGTCGGAGATGCGGCTGATATTCTTCACTTCGTTCGCGGCTGATATTCCTGCGGTGAACCTGTAAACATCAGTCGGATGGCTATATATCGCCAAGCCTGGACGCATTGCACACTGTCGTAATGCGTTACGTATGCCGCAGTTCAACAGTGATCCCTTGTCATTTCATTTGTTTGTAGGAGTCCAGCATGACGCTTCAACTTTATTACGCGCCTGGAGCGTGTTCGTTTGTGCCGCATGCGCTGCTTGAAATTGCGGGGGTGCCGTTCGAGCCAAAACTGGTGAAGCTGCACAAGGGAGAGCAATCGAGCCCTGAGTATCTGGCGCTGAACGCGCGCGGCCAGGTGCCGGTTCTGGTTGATGATGGTGCGGTCATCACGCAGATTGTGGCGATCGTCAATTACATCAACGACAAATATGCAGGCGGCAAATTCCTACCGACCGATCCACTCGAGAAGGCGAAAGCGCTTGAACTGCTGGCGTGGTTCAACAATTCGGTGCATCCGACGTTCACGCACGTGTTCATGCCACATAAATTCTCAGCTGACAAAAATACGCACACCGAGTTGCAGTCGTTCAACACTGCACTTTTTCGCGGGCAACTGACCGAAATCGACGCTCTGTGTGCCAAAGCGCAGCCTTGGATCGGCGGCGCCGACATCGGTCCACTCGACCTTTATGCGCTGACGTTGATGCGGTGGGGTGGGTTTGTGGGGCTTGATCCCAAGGGTTGGGCACACCTATGGCCACACGCAAACAAGGTTGCGCAGCATCCGGCGGTGGCGAAGGCTGTGGCGCGGGAGAAACTTGATTTAGATGTGAAGCCGGTCAAGGCCTGAATGCCTCAAATTGGTGTGGCTCAAGATAGCGACGTTCACGCTGGAGTGACAGCACGGCCCGACGATTTGAGCGGTGCTTAGCCGTTTCTATTGTAGGGTCTGCCTTCACAACAGCGGGAGAAACGTATGCTGAAATTCTATTTCAATGGTTCGCCGAACCCATCCAAGATTGGATTGTTCTTGGCCGAAGCCGGTATCCCTTATGAAGGCATTCCCGTCGATACGCGTCGTGGCGATCAATTCAAGCCCGATTTTCTCAAGGTCAATCCGAACGCCAAAGTGCCTGTCATCGTGGACGGTGATGTGACGGTATTCGATAGCAACGCGATCCTGCTTTATCTCGCCGAGAAATCTGGCAAGTTTTTGCCACCGAGCTCGGCGAAAAATCGCGGTGAGTTGTTGTCTTGGTTGATGTTCGTTGCAACCGGTGTTGGCCCGTTTGCTGGACAAGCCGTGCACTTCAAACATTTCGCGCCGGAAAAGGTGCCTTATGCGAACGCGCGCTATCAGTACGAAGCCAAACGGCATTTTGGCGTGCTTGATCAGCATCTGGCGACGCACAAATACATGGTTGGCGAGACTTACACGATCGTTGATATGGACGTGTGGGGTTGGTCACGCATGTTGCCGTTTATTCTCGGCGATGACGCATGGGTACAATTTCCAAACCTCAGGCGTTTGACCGATGAAATCATGGCACGGCCTGCTGCCAAAGAGGCATTGGCATTGAAGGACCGACACGCCTTTAAGTCGGAGATGGATGACGAGGCGCGACGGAACATGTTCAAGCACATTCACTGACGCTGCATTTTTCTGATCGTTATCAAACCAGCCGGAAGTGCAATACTTCCGGCTCTTTTTTATTGCTTCGGTGATGTCGGATTTGGCGCAGGCACTGTGCCTGTTTGCTTCTGACGGAATAGCTCTTCGCCTTTAGCGGTTAGGCAGTAATCGACCAGCATTAAACGTCCCTCGTGCGGTGCCACCATGCGAAGTATGGTGATGCCGATGTTTTTGACGACAACGCCCTTGTCGTTGCGTTGATCCCAACTGTAGTCAATGCCCAAGATTTCGCTTGGACTTATGGGCAGGGTTGCAAATTCGGTGGATTTGTCGGTCAATGCCAATGGGTCGGTGAACGGCTGTATAATCATTCGTGCGTTTGACGGTATGTTGCGACTGATAT
>JABFRJ010000150.1 GCA_013141255.1 Hyphomicrobiaceae bacterium | reverse complement strand
GTTCATTTCTTCCCCGTTTCAGTCGCTTGACAGAAGACAGAATAAGTAGGGACAGCCACCATCAAAATCTCTTGAATAAGTAGGGACAGCCACCATCAAAATCTCTTGTCGCGCAAGCGACAACCTGTCGTGCCTGATGCTCGGCTCCAGAACTAACGGCCTAGCCGTCATGTTCGCGTCCCAATAGTCGGTTAGCACTCCAAGCGATCAACACGTCGCACTTCTCATCGCGCCCCAACCGCGACATGATATGCGCGAATGCGCCACAAAATTACTGGCCACCCGGAGCCCCCACGCCTTGCCCTCGAACTCCTCATTCCTGCAAGACCTGCTGTCGTCCATCGCCGAGCGTGGACGCAATCTCCTCCCCGCAAGCCTCTTGGGCTCGGGCCGCAAAGACAATTTGCACGCCCTTGCCAGCGCACTCCTCACTGGCCAAGGCGAAGCCTCGGGCGTCGCACTCGCCCGCGAAATTCTGACCAAATATCGCAGTCTCCCAGCCGACAATCAGCGCGCCTTCGTCCGCCACATCGCCACGACGATGACGCCGGAAGCCGAAGCCGTCACCCGCGCTGCAACGAGTTACATCGCCGCCCCCGGCGACAAAACACTCGCCGATTTGCAACGCGCCGTCGAAAGCCCACGCCAAGAATTCTTCCGCCGTCTCAACCTCGCCCCCGGCGGCACATCAGAAATCGTCGCCCTCCGCGCCGACCTGCTGCGCCAACCCAAAGGCGATCCCGCGCTCGCCGCCCTCGATCAGGATCTGCAACATCTGCTCTCGTCGTGGTTCAATCGCGGCTTCCTTGTCATGCGCCGCATCGACTGGCAGACACCTGCTGCCGTCCTCGAAAAAATCATCCGCTATGAAGCCGTGCACCAGATCCAAGGCTGGGACGACTTGCGCCGCAGGCTCGATCCGACCGACCGCCGCTTATTCGCGTTCTTCCACCCGGCCCTCGTCGACGAGCCGCTGATCTTCGTCGAAGTCGCACTCACCGATGAAACGCCGGGATCAATCCAAGCCGTGCTGGGCGAAACGCTGAAGACCGCGCCCACAGCACCTGCCCACACCACAGCCGTGTTCTATTCCATCTCCAACTGTCAGGAAGGCTTGCGCGGCATCTCGTTTGGTAATTTCCTGATCAAACAGGTGGTCGAAGAACTGGTCAAAGAAATGCCGAGCCTGAAAACCTTCGTCACCCTCTCGCCCGTGCCAACCTTCGCCCGCTGGCTCGACCGTGCCCTCGCCGACGAAAACGTGAGCGACATCCCCGAATCCGACCGCAAAGCGCTGCGCAAATTGCGTGATCCCCGTTGGCTCGAAGCTGAGGACGAAGGCGAGAGCCTGCGTGCCCCAGTCCTTGCCACCGCCGCGCACTACTTCCTGCGCGCCAAATCCGCCGACACCTACCCCGTCGATCCCGTCGCCCGCTTTCATTTGGGCAACGGCGCCCGCCTCGACCGCCTCAATTGGTTGGGCGACATCTCGGAAAAGGGCTTGCGCGAAGCTCACGGCCTGATGGTCAACTACAAATATGCCCTCGACGAAATCGAAGAAAATCATGAAGCCTACGAGAACGCCCACGAGGTCGCCGCAGGCAAAGCCGTCCGCAGCCTGCTGCGCAGCCCCGAAAAGCCAAAACCAGACGCCACCAAGCGCCTCGCCCTCCCGAGCCGCTGATCGCCGTCATCAAAAGAAAAGTCCGCCCCCAACCCTTGTCGAAGTCCCTCCCATGGGGCAAGTAAGGGGCCCTATCGAGGAGCGAAGGCGCGACCATGCGGTACGATCAGAAAGACCAGGAAAGTGGCAACGTCGAAGATCGACGCGGTCAAGGCGGCGGCGGCATGGGCGGCTTTCCGTTCCCCATGGGCGGTGGCGGTGGCATGAGCCTCACCACTATGCTCATCGTCGGCGCACTGATGCTGCTGTTTGGTTTCAACCCGCTTGACCTGCTCAAGGGCGGCGGCCCAGGCGTGCCCAACATGCCGCAAATGCCGCGTATGGACCCACGCACCGGCGAAGGCGGCGGCGTCAATATCCCCGGTCTCCCAGGCGGCGGTCAGCGCTCGCAGGTGCCAGCCGCGCAAGACGATATGAAAGTCTTCGTCAGCCGCGTCTTGAAAGACACCGAAGACGTTTGGGAACGCGTGTTCCAGTCCTTTGGCCGCAAATATACCAAGCCACCGCTCGTGATCTTCTCAGGTGCCACCCGTACCGCCTGCGGCGTCGGCCAATCTGCGATGGGCCCCTTTTACTGCCCCGCCGATCAGAAGATCTACGTCGATCTCGTCTTCTATGACGAGTTGAAGCGCCGCTTCCAAGCGCCGGGCGATTTCGCCCAAGCCTACGTGATCGCGCATGAAGTCGGCCACCACGTGCAAACATTACTCGGCATCGCAGATCGCGTCCAAGAGATGAAGTCACGCGTTGGTCAACGTGAGCAGAACCAAATCCAGGTCCGCATGGAACTGCAGGCCGATTGCCTCGCGGGCGTCTGGGCGGCGCTCAACCATCAAATGAAAAACCGCATCGAGCAGGGCGACATTGAGGAAGGCCTCAACGCTGCAGCCCAGATCGGTGACGACATGATCCAAAAGAAAACCCAAGGCCGCGTAGTGCCAGATGCCTTCACCCACGGATCATCGGCGCAACGCGTCAAATGGTTCCGCCAAGGCATGTCGACCGGCCAGATCCAGTCCTGCGACGCCTTCAGCTCAAACGAATAATCAAACGTCCAACATTCTCGTTACAAAACAAAAACCGACGCTCTGGCGTCGGTTTTTTGTATCTAATGCGGTGTTATCTGGAGCGACTTCAGGCCAAACCCACCTCGGCTTCAGGCCGCCGAGCGTGACCACTTCAATCTCGCCGAGGTCCGTTCTTGGACCTGCGCCTTGGGCGCACGAGCGTGACCACGCGACCGGAGCGGAAGCTCCGCCCTGTCCGGAGTGCGCCGGATCGCGTCAGCGCGATCCGAACAGCGCACGTGAGGACCAACATAAAAGTTTTAATACAATCCCGTTC
>JABFRJ010000244.1 GCA_013141255.1 Hyphomicrobiaceae bacterium | reverse complement strand
AGAGGCTATTGTGATGCCGCATGGTGTTGGTCGCTTCCGTGTTCGATGATGCCGCCAAGCTCTCGAATCACAGTTGAATCAACGCCATGCACCCTGTCCATCAAAACTCAACCGGACAGCCGTGCCCATCAAGGGGGAGGAGAAGCAGGTTAAAGAACGCTCAGAGTAAGTTGGCCAAGCTTACTGGGCGAATTAGTTTCCAAATTTTGGGTGCAACGGGAGTTTTCGAAACAAACATTTCGATAGGATTTATCAATAAGAGCGCGTGCAAAAAAAGCTAACATACCCTTCGGATAGCGTCAGTGGCCTTGTAGTGGCCATCGCTGATCCGCTTTAGAAAATGTCGGTTCACATAAATATGTAACTGCGAACGGACAGCATTGCGACTGATGTCAAACCCTTTGCTCGAGACAAAATCCATTACGTCTCCAATCGAGACCGAATTTGGCAGCCTCGATAGAATAAAGCTCAAAATTTGGCGCCATTCGGAAGAAATTTCGCGCGTACGGCTATCGGCTTCATGTGGTTCCTCCCTAACAACCTCGCCACCGATAATGTCACGAATTTTCTTGAGTCCCTGAAGTTCACCTTCGAGCCGCCTCAAAGTTTGTTGGGCATCACGCTTGGACTTTCGCGCCTGTGCGATTTGCACCTCAATAATCTCCAACGCGCCTGAAATATCATATCTTGAACCAGCTTTGTCTTCAGTGACGATATCGTGCCCGCGCTGCAGTCCATCCAACTCACCTTCGACTCTATGCAGCGTATCGCGCGCGCGAAGAATTTCACTCCGCACGCCTCGGATTCTCTCGTCGAGCTCAGAAAGAGCAGTCACGACAACCTCTTTGCGATGTCGTCAAATCATCAAAAACGACGATTGACAAACGGTTAACGCCTCAATAAAAAGGCCGCAGGGTTGCACCCCTGCGGCCACCTGATGGTCGACACAACTGAGTTGCGACGGTTTCACCTGACGATCGAAGCTAAGGCTTTTGGTCCGAAGCAGTCAAGGCTCAAGATCAAAGGAAGAGTAGATGTCGAAAATACCAATTGGAACAAAGCAGTATACTGGCGAAGCTTGTAAGGAAAGTGGCAAGTGGAAGTCAGAGGATTCACCATCCACCACTGCGCCGATTGCCAAGGGCAATAAAATGCCACCCCACGGCGGCAAGGCAGTTTACTGGCGTCTGGTGGAGTATGTGTGAAAGTCAAGTTTGACGACTTGATAGCGGATCGTCCGGAATTCTCCGGACGATCATTCTCCAGACAACGGGAAACCAAAAGATGTCGTTCTTATACAAACGAGAATTGCTATCATGCGGCGACGTTGCGGTGATTAATTGTTCACACCAGTGCAATGTTTTGCTCCTAGATGATCCGAATTTCCGAAATTACCGAAATGGTGGCAAGTACAAATATTTTGGAGGGTTTTTCCGCAGTTTACCGGCAAAAATTGTCGTGCCCGCGTCGGGCTACTGGAACGTCGTTCTGGATCTTGGGGGGAGGTCAGCGACAGTTCGTCATAGCATTGGTTTTCTCAGAGCCTAATGGCGGCGGAATGGGGGGAGTTTTCACTCCCACCCCTCAATTATCATCCATCTTGAGCGCGTTGATAAACGCTTCTTGCGGGATTTCGACTTTGCCGAATTCGCGCATCTTCTTCTTACCGGCCTTCTGCTTGTCCAACAGCTTGCGCTTGCGCGAGATGTCGCCGCCATAGCATTTGGCGATCACGTCCTTACGCAATGCTTTGATGGTCTCGCGTGCGATCACCTTGCCGCCGATGGCAGCCTGCACCGGAATGACGAACAGATGCGGCGGAATCAACTCTTTGAGCTTCTCGCACATCGAGCGGCCACGCTGCTCGGCGCGCGTGCGGTGGACAATGATCGAGAGCGCATCAACGGGTTCTGAGTTGACCAGGATCGAGAGTTTCACGAGGTCTTCTTCCTCGTAGCCGATCTGGTGATAGTCGAACGAGGCGTAGCCACGCGACACACTCTTGAGCCGGTCGTAGAAGTCGAACACCACTTCGTTAAGCGGCAATTCGTAGATCACCATGGCGCGCGTGCCCGCGTAGGTCAGCGTCTTTTGACGCCCACGACGGTCCTGACAGAGCTTCAACACCGAACCCAAGTATTCGTCGGGCACAAGGATTGTCGCTTCAATCCACGGCTCTTCCAAATGGTCGATGTGTGTGGGATCCGGCATATCAGCCGGATTGTGCATTTCGATCATCTTCCCGTCATTCATATGCAAGTGATAGATCACGCTCGGCGCGGTCGTGATCAGATCCATATTGAATTCGCGTTCAAGACGCTCGGTGATGATTTCAAGATGTAAGAGGCCGAGGAAGCCGCAGCGGAAGCCGAAGCCAAGCGCGGCAGACGTTTCCATTTCATACGAGAAACTGGCGTCGTTGAGCCGCAGCTTACCCATGGCTTCGCGCAGATCTTCGAAGTCGGCGGCGTCCACTGGAAAGAGACCGCAGAACACAACGGGTTGCACGGGCTTAAAGCCGGGGAGGGGCTCGGTGACGCCGCCCTTTTCGTCGGTGATGGTATCGCCGACGCGCGTATCAGCCACTTGCTTGATTTGCGCGGTGAAGAACCCGACTTCACCGGGGCCGAGTTCGTCCAACATTTCTTGTTTCGGCCGGAAGATTCCGACGCGCTCAACCTGGTAGTGACCATCGGTCTGCATCATCTTGACGCGCTGGCCCTTCTTGAGCACGCCATCGACGATGCGCACGAGCACGGTGACGCCAAGGTAGGTGTCATAGAAACTGTCGATAAGCATGGCCTTGAGCGGCGCGTTGCGCTCACCCTTGGGTGGCGGCAGACGTTCGACAATAGCTTCGAGCACGGCCGGCACGTTGAGACCGGTTTTGGCTGAGACGCCGACAGCGTGGGAGGCATCGAGACCAATCACATCTTCGATCTGTAGCTTGACGCGATCAACGTCAGCGGCGGGCAGATCGACCTTGTTGAGCACGGGGAGAATTTCGAGCTCACCGTCAAGGGCGGTGT
>JABFRJ010000524.1 GCA_013141255.1 Hyphomicrobiaceae bacterium | reverse complement strand
GATCAGCGGCAGAGCTGCGAGACCGGCAAGCAAAGCTGGATTGAGAAAGGCGAGGCCGCCGAAGCTCATGAGCGGCCCTCTGGTTGCGTTTGGTCGCGTGTTTGCTCTCTGCGCTCAAGTGCAGCATCGGCACCGATGCCACCGGCGAGGCGCAGGTTGAGCGCGAGCACGGGTTCGGTCGCAGCGCGGTCTGTGTGATGGACGAGGAAGCTCCAGCCGAGGCTGCGGCAGATGTCTTTCAATTGCGTGCGGTGCGCGTCCAAGCGTTCGCGGTAACGGTCGCGCAGGCTTTCGGCGCGGTCGGCGAGCCAACGCTCGGAGCCTTCGACGCCGACAAATTCGATGCGGCCTTCATAGGCGAGTGTTTCCTCGGCGGGGTCGAGGACTTGCACGAGATGGCCGTTGACGCCGCTGCCGGCGAGCGTGCGCATGCGTTCTTCGAGCGGACCGAGCGGATCGAGGAAGTCGGAGATCCAGAGCACGGTGTGGAAGCGGCCGACGCGTTCTTCGGGTGGCAGGCTTTGGGTGAGTGGCGCTTCGCGCAGACGCGCGGCGAGCATTTCGGCTATGCGGGTGGTGGCTTTTCGGGATTGTGTGGGGTTGTTGACGCCCATCAACGAGGTGCGTTCGCCTGCGCGGACGAGGAGTTCGATGAGCGCAAAGGCGAGTACGAGGGCACGGTCGCGTTTTTGTGTGGGCACGAGGTGGCTGTGGAACACCATCGAAGGCGAGAGGTCGGCCCAGACCCACGCGGTATGTGCGGCTTCCCATTCGCGTTCGCGGATGAAGAGATGATCTGACGCAGCGGAGCGGCGCCAGTCGATCAAATGCGTTGGGTCGCCCGCTTGCATTTGACGGAACTGCCAGAAGGTTTCGCCGGGGCCGGGACGTTTGCGACCGTGGGTGCCGTGGACAATGGTCGCGGCGATGCGCTGTGCTTCGAGAAGAAGTTCGGGCACGCGGTCGGCGAGGTCATGCGCGGAGGCTTCGACGTCGAGCAGTTTGGCTCGCGTCTCGTCCAATACTTTTTGTTGAGCGGCTTTTTGGGGGATCAGCGCCACGCCTCAATCCTTACGCGAGCGACTGGGTGAGTTTGGTGATGACGTTGGCCATCGTCACACCTTCGGCGCGGGCGGCGAACGAGAGGGCCATACGATGTTTGAGCACGGGATCGGCGAGGGCGATGACATCGTCGATGGAGGGGGCCAAGCGACCATCGAGTAGGCACTTGGCGCGGATGGCGAGCATGAGGGCTTGGGAGGCGCGCGGACCTGGGCCCCAGGCGATGTGTTTGTCGGTGTCGCCGCCGATGCCGGTGCCGGGACGAGCCGAGCGGACAAGCCCGAGGATCGATTCAACCACTTTGTCGGGCACAGGGATTTGGCGCACGAGGCGCTGATAGCTCATCAGTTCATCGGACGTGATGATGGTTTCGGGCTTGGGTGTTTCGACGCCAGTGGTTGAGAACAACATGCGGCGCTCGGCACCCGCGTCAGGATAGGCAACGTCGATTTGCAGCAAGAAACGATCGAGCTGGGCTTCCGGCAAGGGGTAGGTGCCCTCTTGCTCAAGCGGGTTCTGCGTGGCGAGAACGTGGAACGGTTTGGGCACGTCGTAGCGGCTACCGGCGACGGTGACGTGGTGTTCCTGCATGGCCTGGAGAAGGGCTGACTGCGTCTTGGGGCTGGCGCGGTTGATTTCGTCGGCCATCAGCAGCTGGGCGAAGATGGGCCCCTTGATGAAGCGGAAGGCGCGACGACCGCCTTGCTGTTCTTCAAGCACTTCGGAGCCGACGATGTCAGATGGCATCAAGTCTGGCGTGAATTGGATGCGTTTGCCATCGAGGCCGAGGACGCGACCGAGGGTTTCGACAAGCAAGGTCTTGGCGACGCCCGGTACGCCGATGAGCAGGCCGTGGCCGCCCGCGAGCAGCGTAAGAAGCGTGCGCTCGATGACCGCTTCCTGGCCGAAAATAACTTGGCCGGTGGCGGCTTTGGCGCGGGCCAGCTTTTGGGCGGCGGCGTCAATGCGAGGAACGATGTCGGCTGCGGTTTCGACGACGTTTGAGGCGGACGTGGTCATGTGCGGGGGAACTCGGATCGGTTGCGGGGCAACTGGTGGCAAATTGGGGGCTGGCAAGTCGGGTGCTGGCAAATCGGGAGTTTAACACTGCTCCGCCAAACGTGGTCAGAATATGAACATCTGACCTGCGGACAGACCCACTATACCACCACTAGGACGGGCGGGGATAAAGGTCGCGTGATTAAAATTTGTCCATCTGAAATTGCCCAATTTACTGGGATGAGGACCACAGCCCATGACAAAATCGAACCTAGCCGCTCTCGACCGACTGCCGCCAATCCCTGAGAGCCAATGGACCGAGGAGCAGCGGGCGGCGGTTAAGGCTTTCAGTGAGGGCCGCGGATATGAGCCACTGGGGCCGTTTTGGGTGCTGCTCTACTCGCCCGAGGTGATGCTGCGGGCCAAGGCGATGGGGGACTATCTGCGCTATCGGAACTCGCTGCCGAGGGATGTGTCTGAATTGGTGATTCTAATGACGGCGCGGGCGTGGTCGCAGCAGTTTGAGTGGGGGCACCATGTTGTCTATGCGCTGGAAGCGGGACTGAGCCGGGCACACATCGATGCGGTGGCGGACGGGCGGCGGCCCGAGGGGATGAGTGCGGCGCTGGCGGCAGCTTATGACTTCACACACGAGTTGCAAGTCAACAAGCGGGTGTCGGATGCGACCTATGCGCGGGTGGTTGAGCAATTTGAGCAGAAGGGCGCGGTCGATATGGCTGCTGTCGGCGGGTATTACACGATGTTGGCGATGGTGATGAACGTGGCGCAGACGCCCGCGCCGGTTGATCGGCCGGATCGGTTGCCGGTGTGGCCGGTGGGGTAGCGCTTTACAGGCACGCGGTTTGCCTTGATGCTCAAAAAAAGCAGCTGGGGAGAGAGCGGATGGAACGGCGTGGATTTTTGTGGGGTATGGGCGCGACGGCTGCTGCGGTGGCTGCAGGTGTAGGTCCTGCGTGGGCGCAG
>JABFRJ010000415.1 GCA_013141255.1 Hyphomicrobiaceae bacterium | reverse complement strand
AAACGGACGACGAGCGCCGCTTGCGTCATGCCGCGTGCCTTTTGTCTGATATTGGCTGGCGCGCACATCCGGATTATCGGGGTGAGCAAAGTCTCAATGTTGTCGCTCATTCCGGAATGTCGGGCATCGATCATCCGGGTCGCATCTTTCTCGCGCAAGCGGTTTACTACCGTCACAATGGTATCGATGGCGATGATGACGTTGGTCGTGAGTTCTCTGAACGCCTGAACAAACTGATGCCGGAGCGGCTACAACTGCGCGCCAAAATTGCGGGAGCTGCGGTCCGTGCGGCTCACATGTTGTCGATTGGACGTCCGGGCATTATTGACGAGGTGGAGCTTTCTTATGATCGTGACCGTTTTGTTGTCCGAATCCCCAAGGCGCACGCTGCGCTGGACGGCGAACGCTTCCGACGCCGAATTGAAACATTAGCGCGTTTACTCGGCAAAACCTCCGAAGTGCGGGTTGGGCGCTGACACGCGGCACAAACCCGTGCATAGCTGTACCTGATGCCTGAGTGCCGCACCCTCTGGCGTAAGTTCGCCACACTTCTTACATAGCCCACAGAGTCCATAGGGTGCCAAACGAGGACCAACGACCAATGGCAGACGATCCCTATAAAATACTGGGTGTGGCGCGCGGCGCGTCGGCGGATGACATTCGGCGTGCTTATCGCAAGCTTGCCAAGGAAAACCATCCTGACCTCAATCCGGAGAGTCGGTTGGCGTCGGAAGAAAAATTGAAGATCATCAATGGCGCCTTCGCCATTCTCGGTGAAGAGGAAAAGCGCCGCCAGTTTGACGCTGGTGCTATCGATGCCAATGGTGAACCGCGCCCGCGCTATCAACGTGCTGGTGCCCGCTCGGCATCAGCTGACGATTACGGCTTCAACGATATTTTCTCAGATCTCTTCGGTCGTGGCGGTCGCGGCGGTGCGGCTGCGGGCGGTGGGTTTGGCGAGCAGTTTGGTGGGCCGACCAAGGGCGCTGATGTGCGCTACACGCTCGAAGTCGAATTTTTGGAAGCCGCTCTTGGTGCCAAGAAACGCGTAACGCTGCCCGATGGCGGTCAGCTCGATCTACAGGTGCCTGAAGGCGTCTCTGATGGCCGCACGTTGCGCTTGAAAGGTAAGGGGAAGCCGAGTGCGCGCGGAGCCGAGGCGGGTGACGCGCTGGTTGAAATCAAGGTCAAGGCGCACGCGAGATTCCGACGCGAGAGCGACGATCTGCTGCTCGATGTGCCAATCTCGATTGATGAAGCCGTGCTCGGTGGCAAGATTGAAGTGCCGACGCTTTCGGGCCGCGTGCAACTGACGATCCCGAAGGGCACGAATTCGGGACGCGCCTTCCGGCTCAAGGGCAAGGGTTTCAAGGGCCAAACCGGCACGGCGGGCGACGAGATCATCACCGTGCGCATTGAATTGCCCGAAGTGATCGACGAGAAACTCGCTTACTTCCTCTCGGAATGGCGTCTCAGCCACAGCTATAATCCACGCAAGGACTGAGCGGAGGAGCGGGTTTTATGCGCGCGCTCTGTCGTGATTGCTGCGAAATTGTTGATCTTGCTTTTAATGACGTTGCCTGTGAGCACTGCGGCTCAGAGCGTTTGGTTCGTCACGACGAAATCGATACGCTAACCACGGCGCATATTGATTGCGACGCTTTCTACGCCAGCGTCGAGAAGCGTGATCGGCCTGAGCTTGCCGATCAGCCGTTGATTGTCGGCCATCCCGGCGGACGCGGCGTGGTGACGACCTGCTGTTATCTGGCGCGGCAATACGGTATTCGCTCGGCCATGCCGATGTTTCAAGCCATTGAGCGCTGCGCTCACGCGGTCATCATCAAGCCTGACATGGCGCGCTATAAGGCCGTATCGGATGAGATCCGAACAATCTTCCTCGCCGCTACGCCCATCATCGAGCCGGTCTCGCTTGATGAAGCCTATTTGGATTTGAGCGAGGAGCAGCGCTACGAAGGCCCGACCGCTGCGTCAGCTTTGGCGCATATCGCGCTGCGCGTCGAACGTGAGGTGTGCATCACGGTTTCAATTGGTCTGGCGCCTAACAAGTTCTTGGCCAAGTTAGCGTCTGATTTGGATAAGCCGCGTGGGTTCGCAGTGATTGGTGCGACGGAAGCAGCGACAACGCTCGCCGCGATGCCGGTCAAAAAAATTCATGGCGTGGGTGCGGTGACGGCTGAGCGTATGGAAGCGCTGGGGCTCAATACTATTGCGGACTTGCAGGGGCGCAGCGAAGCCGAACTGGTTGGATTGTTTGGCTCGTTTGGGCGGCGTTTGGCTGCGTATTCGCAGGGGCAAGACGAGCGCCGTGTGACACCGTCACGGGAGACAAAATCGATCTCAGCCGAGGATACGTTTAGCCGCAATACCGCAGCATCAGATGAACTCTGCGCAGCCATCGTGCCGATGTGCGTGCGTCTCGGCAGTCAACTGGTGAGGAAGCGGTTGTCCGGTCGCACGGTCGTTGTTAAATTGAAGACGCATGACTTCAAATTAATTTCACGTCACGCCCGCTTGCAGCATCCGACGCAAAAGTCGGAGCTGATTTACGACGCTGCATCCAAGCTCATCGCGCGCGAAGCCGACGGCCGTATGTTCCGGCTTGTGGGTGTTGGGCTCACCGATCTTGCAGACGCCGAGCAGGCTGATCCGCCGGGGTTGTTTGATGTGTGAGGTGGGGGCAGGGCTTGGACGCGCGCGAACGTCCGCTACCAAGCGTCACTCTCACCGTGCGCGGACTGAATGCCGGAGCGCGAATGGAGAGGACGAGGATGGCACGGGTGGGCGCACGATCCGCTTGGGTAATAATACGGCCAGAATATAGAAACTGACATCGCTGGCACTTAGCCTTTATAGCATTGCGGCAGCATCACCGCTGTGGAGCCAGTCTCTATTTGCACTTCATCCCCATTACCCCCTTTTCTTCCTCGCTCTAAAATCTAACGCACCTGCTCGTGTGCGTGGATCTTCGGTGGTGGCGAAGATTTGGGTTTTTTGGACTTTTTGGGTGCCGGTTGTGGGGAGTGCGTCGAGGAA
>JABFRJ010000181.1 GCA_013141255.1 Hyphomicrobiaceae bacterium | reverse complement strand
CGTCGTCGTTGTTGGCTACGCGTGTGGCGGCGGCCCTGCGCTGAGTAGGTTCGGCACGGGCGCGGCGGGCTGGCGCGCTGACTTCTCCGCGTTGGCGTTTGGCGGCTGCGATGGAATCGTCAAACCAATCGGCAGAAGCTGACGTGGCGGTGAATAGGCTGGTCACGAACAGGGGGGCAGCCAACAGGGCCGCCAGGGTTAGTAAGCGTTTGATCATCGATGATACTCCTCGGTTACACAGGCAACTGTCGGCGGCAACCGTCGGCGCTTATGTTTCAGCGCTTAGGGGCTCGACATGCCTTGATGCCCCGATACACCGGTCGGGCTTTTGCCTGACTGGAGGTGGGACGTGTCGATATCGGACGCGGATGCAACCCGAGCGACGTGAGGGCTAAACCAGAAAAGACCGTTGTCGGTCAACCCCTTGAAGATGTTTTGGATATTAACAGAGTTAACCGAGCGGCTATAAATGACTATTCGCAAGCATTACGAAGTAAAACGAAAGCCCGCGACATCTTGGCATTACTGGGCTTCATGAAAGCGGATTGGGACACCTGTTGCTGACGCTGCCAATTGACCTTGCCACATAGCCATTGCGCCACGGACTACTGTGCCAACCGGCCAGCCCTGGATTTTGACACCGTCGTAGGGGGTCCACTGGGACTTGGATTGTATCCAAGAGTTGGTGATGGTCTCGGTGCGTTTAAGGTCGACGATGGTGAGGTCGGCGTCATACCCCGCAGCGATGCGGCCCTTGCCTTCTAAGCCAAAGAGGCGGGCGGGACCGGCGCTGGTTAAATCGACAAAACGGGAGAGGGACAGGCGGCCCTTGGCGACGTGATCGAGCATGGTGGGGACTAGAGTTTGGACGCCGGTCATGCCGGAGTGACTGTCGGGGTAGGTGTGGTGCTTTTCTTCGGCGGTATGGGGCGCGTGGTCGGAGCCGAGCACGTCGACGGTACCGTCGGCTATGCCGGCCCAAAGGGCTGCACGAGCGCGTTCGTCGCGGACGGGGGGGTTCATTTGGGCGAAGGTACCGAGGCGCTGGTAGCACTCGGGGCCGACGAGGGTCAGGTGGTGAGGGGTGACTTCGACGCTGGCCCAGGCTTTGTGGTCTTTGAGGTAGATGACCTCTTCGGCGGTGGAGAGGTGGAGGACATGCACGCGGCGGCGATGCTTTTCGGCCAAGCGCACGAGTTGCGTGGTGGCGAGCATGGCGGCTTCGGGATCGCGCCATTCGGGGTGCGAGGTTGGATCGCCCTTGCGGCGGATATGCATGCGGGCTTTGAGGCGGGCTTCGTCTTCGGCGTGGAAGGCGGCGCGGCGGGAGATGGTGCCAATGATGCGGTCGAGATGTTCCTCGTCGTCGACCAGCAGATCACCGGTGGAGGAGCCCATGAAGACTTTGATGCCGGCGGAGCCTTCGAGGCGTTCGAGTTTGGGGATGTCGGCAATGTTGTCGCGTGTACCGCCCACGTAAAAGGCAAAGTCGCAAAACATGCGGTTGCGGGCGGCTTTGACCTTGGCGGCCAGGGTTTCAGCTGAGGTAGTCAGTGGCTTGGTGTTGGGCATTTCAAAGACGCCGACAACGCCACCCATGACGGCGGCGCGGCTGCCCGACGCCAGATCCTCCTTGTGTTCCAGGCCCGGCTCCCGAAAGTGTACTTGGGTATCGATAACGCCGGGGAGGACGTGCAAACCCTTGAGGTCGAGGGTTTGGGCGGCTTTGGCTGAACCCAGTTGACCAATAGCGGCGATGCGGCCCTTTGAGATGCCGATGTCGCGAATGCCTGCGCCATCTTGATTGACGACGGTACCACCCTGCAAAAGAAGTTCATAAGTAGCGGACATGGTGGGTTTCCTCTGCGAACGACTTGTGCGAACGACTTGCGGGCTGACAAATGGCGGCTTACGTCTGCTTCGGCGCAAATACACCATTCGCGAGCGATTGTTGAGAGGCTGGTTATCGTGGGGCATGAACCCTTTGCTAAAGCTCATCTGGGGAGCCGGAGTACAGTTGCTGTGCGAGGAGCCGATGCACGGGCCTGGCTCGATAATCTAATTACCAACGATATGGCGTTGCTCGATAAGCAAGGTGCTCTGTTTGCGGGGTTGCTGTCGCCGCAGGGCAAAATTTTGTTTGAGTTTTTTGTGGTCAAATCCGGATCGGGTTTTTTGCTTGAAACGCAACGCGATCAAGTTGCCGGTCTGATCAAACGCCTCACGATGTACAAATTGCGGGCGCAGGTGACAGTCTCTGAAGCGCTGTCAGATGTTTTTGTGGGGGCGGAGCCGCTCGGAGCGGGTGAGTTTTTAGATCCGCGTGCGGCGATGCTTGGTCAAAGTTTGGGGCAACGCCTGGTTGTTAGCAGCTCCGATCCGATTTTGGCCGATAGCGGGGCGGAGGCTTACCACGCTCGTCGCGTGGGGCTGTGTGTGCCGGAAGCGCCCAATGATTATGCGCTCGGCGATACGTTTCCGCATGAGGCAAATTGGGATTTGATGGGCGGCGTCTCATTCAAGAAAGGTTGTTTCATCGGGCAGGAAGTTGTCAGCCGGATGCAGAACAAGACGGTGGTGCGCAAGCGGATCGTCAAGGTTTCAGGAACCGAAGCGCTGAAGAGCGGCGTGGATGTGATGCTGGGCGAGGCAGTCATTGGTCGGGTTGGCACGGTTGCAGGTTATGACGCGCTGGCGATGCTGCGACTGGATCGGGTGGCGGAAGTGGATGGCGCGGGGCTGATGGCTGGCGGCGTGACGCTGACTGTTGATGCCGACGCGTTACAGCGCTATCGCGAAAGTGTTGCGTCCAAGCCGGTGATTGATTTGTGATGGCGAAAGAGTTGGCTCAAAAAGAGTTGGTGCGCTGCACATGGCCGGGGATCGACGTCCCGATTTATGCCCATTACCACGATACCGAGTGGGGCGTGCCGGTCGCGGATGATCAGAAGTTGTTCGAGAAGTTGATCCTGGAAGGCTTTCAGGCCGGGTTGTCTTGGCTGACCATTCTCAAGAAGCGCGAAAATTTTCGGGCGGCGTTTCATAGCTTCGATGCTGAGCGCATTGTG
>JABFRJ010000246.1 GCA_013141255.1 Hyphomicrobiaceae bacterium | reverse complement strand
ACCAGTATTCCGATGCGAACACGTTGTGAAATTTATTGCGAATCGGCGTGCCTTCGACGATCTCAGTGAGGCCCGACGAAATCAAATAATGTCGCACCTCGACGTCTTTGCTTTCGGCGCGAATGTGCACGTAGTTCGCGACTTCATCGAACCATTCTTTGACGCCGGGAAAAAATTCCACCAGCTTCCCCTGCGCGACAAGCTCTTCGCGGTCGATGCGGATACCTTTTTCTTTGGCCTTCTTGTAGAGCAAATGCATGTAGGTGATGAGCGGGTCCGCACCCTCAGCCTTGGCGATGCGGTTGCTCTCAGCCCAGAACGCTTTCGGATCAGCCCCAATTTTCGGCAAAAACGCGTATTCCTGCATCGGGCGCGGGCACAGCGTGCCATCGAAATCATAAATCAGCGCCAGCGTTTTCTTAGAAAACCCAGGTTCGGTCTTGCGCGCTGGAGTTGCCACGACCTTGAGTGCAGAGGTTTTCGATTTGGGCTCAATAGGAGCGGCTTTTTTGGGCGCAACCGCTTTTGCAGGCGCAGTTTTCCCCTTGGCTGTTCCAGCAACCACTGCCTTGCGCACACTCATTTGAGCCTCACTCACGTCCAAGCCATCAGCACACGAGTGCCGCGTACAACTCATGGCCTGATTCGGACGCAGCGAGTAGGGCAGGGGGCGCGTTGTGAACAGGGCAGGCGGCGGGTGTGGAGAAGCGTTGAACAACTGCTAGGCGGGCGCCGTTTACAGGGCACGCAGCGTGCAAATGCAAAACGGCGATTTTCACCCAATCTCGACAATCGTCTGCGCACTTGGGCGTGATTTTTGAAACGACGGGCGCTCTTCGAGGCGCTGCCAATAGGCGGCCAGACGCGGGAACAGCGTGCGCCAGGGATGCGCGGGAAAACGCAGAGCTGTATAGCCGAGCGCCGAACCCGCAGCGATATCAGCGACCGAAAAAATGCCCCCGACGAGATACGTTTTGTCGCCGAGCAGGCGATCCAGCTCGGCCATGCCAGCATCAACCTTGACACTTTGCCGCGAAACCCAGTCGCTGCTTTGCAATTCAGCCTTACGACGTGCTTCGATGGCAATGAGCACAACCGCATCGCAAACGCCATCGGCGAGCGCCTCGACCTGCAACGCATCGATGCGCAACATAGCATTGGCCGGGAACATCGGCGGCGTTCCCGGCAGTGTGTCGAGATAGGCCAGGATCACGCGGCTATCGTAGACCACGCGCCCATCATCACAAATCAAGATCGGGATCTTGCCGAGTGGATTGTACTCAGGTGCCGAAGTGCCAGGATTCCATGGCACGGTGATCTCTTCGTCAAATGGTACTCCCTTTTCATGCAGAGCAATGCGCGCTTTCCGAGCAAAAGGACTGGGTGTGGCGATGATCAGCTTCATGGTCGCTCGCAACCAATAAGAGTTTATGTCGACGGCTTGATACGCGGACGCTCGGTTTGCACCAGGTCGCACAACACGTCCGCCATCGCTGAGAAATCTTGCCCGCCCGCGCCCCGCGCCCGCGCCATGGAGAAGGCTTCACGCACAGTGGCGGCAACCGGCATTGGCAAGCGCGCCGCATTCGCCGCTTGCACAATGAGTGACAAATCCTTGTGCGCGAGATCAATTGTGAACCCAGGGGACGTGTCACCCGCCAGGACTTTGTTGGGGAAATTGATTTTGAGTTGTCCATTGGTCGCCGTCGTGCCGTGGATCACGTCGAGCGTTTTTGACAGATTGAGCCCGAAGCGTTGCGACAGCGCCAGCGCTTCAGCGTTGAGCTGCGTCAGCGATATGGCGAGGTAATTATTGACCAACTTGGTGCGCGTACCAGCGCCGCCGGGGCCGCAGTGATGCACAGTGGTGCCCATGGCATCGAGCAACGGCTTAACGCGGTCAAAGGCTACGTCTGTGCCGCCCACCATGAACAAGCTCTCACCCCGATCCGCATGCCACGCGAGGCGACCGATGGGTGCGTCAACCGCGTCCATACCCTTGGCTTTTGCGTCCGCATGCATTTTGTCAGTCGTCTCGGGATCTATGGTTGAGAGATCCATGATCAGTGTGCCCGGCTTGGCGTTCGCGAACAATCCGTTCGCGCCCATAACAACTTCGGAAACTTCCTTGCCCGTGGGCAGAACGGTAATGATGATCGAACACTGCTTGGCGATGTCTTGGATCGTTGCGGCTTTCGTGGCGCCGAGAGCGACCAATGCATCCATGGGTTCGGCGCGCATATCATTGACCACGAGTTTGAAGCCCTTCTTGACGCAGTTGGACGCCATGCCGCGCCCCATCGCCCCAAGTCCAATAAAACCAATCGTCTCGTCTTTCGTCGCCATGCCAGCGTCCTCAAATGTTCTGAAATTGTCCGCCGCAACTTTGTCAAGATCGACGCAATTTCACAACCACATTCCCCGCTCACCAGCCATTCATTCGTGCAGCCGCGCCTACCCGCCACTGCCATCCACCCCACCGCTGTCATCCCGCGCGCATTCTCGCAATCGTCACGTGCGCATCACACGCGCCGCCGTCATCCTCGTCACCGGTGTCATCCTCGTCACCCTTCACTCCCCTGCCATCCTCGGGTGAAGCGAAGCGCAATCCCGAGGACCCAGGGTGCAGCAGGCGTCGAGTGAAAATGTATCGCTCTCTGCAGCAACACGCACACTTTCACATCCACAACTCGTTGATGGCTGGGTCCTAGGGATGCGCGCGGACGCGCTTACCCTAGGTTGACAGGTGTTGGTGTG
Organism: Hyphomicrobiaceae bacterium; assembly: GCA_013141255.1. Classification (GTDB taxonomy): domain Bacteria; phylum Pseudomonadota; class Alphaproteobacteria; order Rhizobiales; family Hyphomicrobiaceae; genus JABFRJ01. The sequence continues at coordinate 314 of JABFRJ010000246.1, read as the reverse complement.
TGCGAGTGCTCACATTTTTGTCGCCGCCCCTCATGCTCGTTTTATTGCCGCCCCTCATGCTTGGTTACTTTGTCGCTTGCGCGCCAGTTGCCGACACTCTTGCACTTTTTTGTCGCCGCCGCTCATGCTTGACTGTTTGGTCGCTTGCGCGCCAATGGCCGCCCCTCATCCTAACCTTCTCCCCGTAAGGACGGGGAGAAGGGATTCGATCACTCACCACTGGCCACTCACCACTGGCCACTCACCACTGGCCACTCACCACTGGCCACTCACCACTGGCCACTCACCACTGGCCACTCACGACTCACGACTCA
>JABFRJ010000121.1 GCA_013141255.1 Hyphomicrobiaceae bacterium | reverse complement strand
GCCCGTGTGCTGACTTGGACTGAGGGCAGCACGGCCCAAATTTGGGATGTTAAATCCGGGCAACGTCTTAGTGAGTTGCGCGGTCATAGCAGTCGTATTGATCGGGCCCATTTTACAACGGACGAAAGGCACATTCTGACGGTGTCGAGCGACGGCAGCGCGTTGCTTTGGCAGGCTCAGACTTTCGACATTGTTGCCAAATTTGTGGTTCCGGGTGGGAGCGTTGTGCGTGCCGATTTAAGTGCTGACGCAAGCACGGTTGCGCTTGTCACCGACGATGGCGGTGTTGAGATCTGGGCAGGTGGAAAAAAAGCGGCGGCGAAGGTGCTCGCTCTCGAAGAGCAGGTGATTGTTGTGTCGGCGTTCAATGCTGCTGCGACGCTGGTTGCAACCGCGACGCAAGCGGGGCAGATTTCGATTTGGGATGTTAAAACCGGTCGTCAGTTGATTGATGTGGCGTTGAGTGGTCCGTCGGTTGCTCTGCTCGCGTTCTCCAATGATGCAACGACGTTACGTGCGACGACATTTGATGGGGCGGTGACGGAGTGGCCGGTCCTGGTTAGCGCAAATGTCGCTCAACAAATAGCGCGCAGATTTGCTGACGGATGTTTGACCTCTGAGGAGCGGTTGGGTTTGAAGCTCGATGGAAAACTTCCCGATTGGTGCGAGATGTTTGCTACTCGCCCATAAGTGCGGGATGTTTTTAAATGGTTCAGGCCAAGGCAAAAGGTGCGACAGAGCATGATTGCGTGGTAGGGATGACGCAGTTCGCTTTTGATCTAATAGAGCTTTGTTTTTCAAAAACTATATTCCACTGGTTGCGGTCGACATGCTGGGCATAAGGTGTGCAAAAGTGTGGGATAACTAGCCAACTTTTCCTATCAGTCTGTACCGCTCCTGTCGGTTCGCTGCTTGGCCTGCTAACACTCGTCAACGCGGTATCTGCTCGTCTCTCGTGCTGCATCACGAGCCCCTGCCGCATCTGTGGGGTGCATCCTGTTCTTATTGGGTGCAGTGAACGAGTAGGACGACAATGTCTTTGATTTGTGGCGGGACGACTTTTTTAAGTCGCTTACTGAGCGCACAGCGATGGCTAGCAGGTGCAACAGCATTTGCTGTTGTATTGCTGTCGGTCGCACCGCGAGCCGTCAGTCAAGCCGAAACAGCTGACAGTCGAAGCTCGTTTTTAAAAATCGGGAATGCTTCCGAGTTGCCGACGGCTCGGACAATGACGCTTGGTCTCGGTAAAGCGCTGATTGTCGATTTGCCGGTTGATGCCAAGGATACCATTATTTCCGATCCTAAGACGATCGATGTGGCTGTGTTAACGGCGCGGCGGTTGCTTATCGTGACAAAAGAAATTGGTGTGTCGAATGTGTTTGTCATGGGGCGCGAAGGCAATCGTCTACTGACGCTCGACATCAATGTGCGTAAGGATATTTCTGAACTGGGCAAAATGTTGAGCGGGGTATTGCCGGGCTCCAAAATTCGCGTTTCGCATTCAGGGACGGGGATTGTTCTCAGTGGCACGGTCGCAGCGCCTGCGGATTCTGCGCGGGCAGCCGAGGTTGCTGCGCAATATTTGGGTGCGGCCGCAAAGGTCGTCAATCTGATCACGACGGGTAACAAAGAGCAAATTTTGCTCAAGGTTACGATTGCGGAATTGCAGCGTGATGCCATTCGGCGCATTGGGATCAATGTACCGGAAGCCGTTTTGAAGGCCGGGTCTTTGACGTTCACGAAAGTGATGGCCAATAGTTTTCCGGTTTCGGCTGGTGCTGCGGGGGTGGCAGCTTTTGCTGGGGCAGGGCAAACGCCGACGATTGGTTCTGGTACGGCACTGCAAACAACAGCCAACTTCAGTGGTAATTCAGTGTCGACTATGCTTGAGGCGTTGGAGCGTGTTGGCTTGTCGCGGACGCTGGCTGAGCCGACGTTGGTTGCCATCTCTGGGGAAGCGGCAAAGTTTCATGCCGGAGGCGAGTTGCCCGTTCCTGTGGCGCAAGAGAAAAATGTGCTGTCGATTGCCTGGAAGCCGTTTGGTGTTAGCGTTGCATTTACGCCGTTTGTGCTGTCGGAAGGCCGCATCAGCTTGAAGGTCGCAGCTGAAGTCAGCGAATTGTCGACACAAGGGGCTGTGGTCACGCAAGGGATCAGTATTCCGTCTGTGCAAGTGCGCAAGGCGGAGACGGTGGTTGAAATGCCGAGTGGGTCGTCGTTAGCGATGGCGGGATTGCTTTCTGATCAAACGCGACAAAATACAGATGGCATTCCAGAGTTGAAAAATCTTCCGATTCTGGGGGCACTGTTCCGCAGTAAGGACTTTAAGAACAGCCAATCGGAATTGGTTATTTTGGTCACGCCGTATATCGTTCGACCGACTGATGGCACGCAATTGAGCCGTCCAGATGAGGGCATGGTATCGCCATCACCTCTGCGTGGCTTGCTCAATGGTCATTTGCACAAAGTGTACAGTCAGTTGCCGGCGGACGCATTAAAGGGCGAGCATGGCTTTGTGCTTGAGCACCCGCATCATGGAGTTAAAGACTGATGGCGCCGGTGAAAAAGATGCTCAAGTTTGCAGGACGTTGGCAGTCTGCTTTAATTGTCGCTATTGCGATTGGCGTCGCGTCTTGCTCCAGTTCGCATGAGTTGAACACGGCGGGTACGCGGACGTCGGATGTCAACCAAGCATATCCTATTGGCGCGGAAATGCGTCGCGTGGTGCTTGATGTCCCTCAATCGAATGGCGACGCTGCGACGGAATCGGACGCATATTTCGCGGTAACAGCATTTGTACGGCACTACATTCGTGATGGTCGTGGACAGTTGAGTATTGCAACGGCATCGCGCGGAGCAAGCGCGATCAAGGGCGGTCGTGCTGCGCAGATTATTCATAGTGTTCTGCGGGCAAATGGCGTAGCGCTGGACCGTGTTCGGTATGTTGAACGGCGGGATGGATTGAGGCAGACGACGCTCTCATATTTCCGTGTTGTGGCTGTTGCGCCGACACGCTGCGATGATTGGTCCGAGGATATTAGTCGGCGGCCTGAACTTGGGCCGTATAAGACCTTCGGTTGTGCTAGCCAGCGCAATCTCGCTAACATGGTTGCGGATCCGACAGATCTTGTGACGCCAGCCGTCGAAGCTGACCGCGGTAGTGATCGGATGTCGACAACCTATAAGTCGTATTCGACTACGGTGTCCGGGACGACAGGCGCGCGATAAGTGGGGCGTAGATACGGGAACGGACAATGGCTGTTCGGAAGACCGTGACTTTGATCTGTCGTTGTTGGAGTGCTGGGTTACAGTGCTGGCGTGCGGATCGTTCATATTCACGGTCGCCCGATTGACCGAACTTGAGCAAAGTGCCTGTATATTCAGCACGTGTGCGCCGTTGCGTTCGCGTCTGACCCATGCTTCTCTTGAACCCGTTGGTACAGATATGATCGGTCTTCGGTCACTTCAATCGGGATCTCCTCAACATGTCACACAAACGAACGTATCGTTTAGTTCCAGCCCTTGTGCTCGGAAGTTTGCTTGCAACGTCGGCTTTGTCATCCTCAGCGGTTGCTCAAGAGAAGACGCTGCGGATCGCGATGACGGCCGCCGACATTCCAAAGACGACCGGTCAACCTGATCAGGGATTTGAAGGCAATCGTTTCACCGGAATTCCGATGTATGACGCGCTGACGCATTGGGATTTGTCATCGGCTGACAAAGCGAGTGTTCTCATTCCAGGGCTCGCGACGGAGTGGAAAGTTGGTGATAGCGATAAGACGAAATGGATCTTTAAGTTGCGCCCCGGCGTCAAGTTCCATGACGGTTCGCCTCTTAATGCAGCAGCAATTGCTTGGAACGTGCAAAAGGTACTTGATAAGGAGGCCATGCATTTCGCTCCAGATCAGATTGGCGTCACTGTCTCGCGGATGCCTAACCTTGTTTCAGCTAAAGCGATTGACGAGCTGACGGTCGAACTTACGACGAAGGTGCCGGACAGTTTCTTGCCACTTAACTTGACCAACCTGTTCATCGCTTCGCCTACGCATTGGCAGAAGAAATATGATGCACTGGGCAGCGTTGCCGATAAGGCCGAGCGCGCGAAACAGGCGTGGGCAGCATTTGCTTCCGACGCTTCTGGCTCTGGTCCGTTTAAAATGGCGAAATTCCAGCCGCGCGAGCGTCTCGAATACGTAGCGAACAAGGCGTATTGGGACCCAAAACGCACACCGAAAGTTGACCGTGTTGTGCTGGTGCCGATGCCAGAAGCCAATGCGCGTACAGCGGCACTTCTCTCGGGCCAAGTTGATTGGATCGAGAACCCAGCTCCGGACGCAATTAAGTCAATCAAGGATAAGGGGTTTGTGATCACGACTAACGCGCAACCGCACGTTTGGCCATGGCAGTTCTCATTTGCTGAAGGCTCGCCGTGGCTTGATAAGCGTGTGCGTCATGCGGCCAATTTGTGCATCAACCGCGAAGAACTGAAATCGGCGCTCAACGGCATGATGGAGATTCCCAAGGGCACGGTGCCACCGGGACATCCATGGTGGGGTAATCCGACGTTTGACATCAAGTACGATTTAGCAGCTGCGAAGAAGCTTATGACGGACGCTGGTTTTGGTCCGAACAAGCGTCTCAAAGTGAAGACGATAACGTCAGCGTCAGGCTCTGGTCAGATGCAGCCTGTGCCGATGAATGAATATCTGCAGCAGGCGCTGAAGGAATGTTTCTTTGATGTCGAACTCGACGTCATTGAGTGGAATGCGCTGTTCACAAATTGGCGTGAGGGGGCAAAGAGCCCGAATGCGCGTGGTGCTCATGCGACCAACGTAACCTACGCGGCGATGGATCCGTTCTTCGCTATGGTTCGCTTCACCTCGTCGAAGACGTTGCCGCCGGTTTCGAACAATTGGGGTCACTTCACGAGCCCTGAATTCGACGATCTCATCACGAAGGCTCAGACTGCTTTTGCGGACAATGATCGCGATGCGGCATTGGCAAATTTGCATAAGCGTATTGTTGAGGAAGCGCCGTTCCTTTGGGTGGCGCACGATGTTGGTCCGCGTGCGATGAGTGCGAAGGTCAAGGGGTTTGTTCAACCCAAGAGCTGGTTCGTCGATCTGGCACCGGTCAGCATGGACTGATTGCGTCGCACTTCATGTTCCTTGTCTCGTCGATCCGCTTGCTGGATCGGCGAGATTTTTTTTGAGTTGCTACGCGTTACCGAAGCTGCGCGTCAACGCGGAGGATAGACCGATAGTCTCGACGGGCGGAGTTTTCGCGGTCGGGCCTGTGCTGGGCCTGCGCAATGGGTGACTAGCGGCGGCTATACCCGCCTTCATGAGTGCTTCAAAACTGTCGATGACTGGTACGCCCGCATACTCACCGACGGGGCCGGCAAGTCCTGCTAGGCCTGCACCGCCTAGTATGACGCTGGATGCCGCCCTCTCTTGTGACGCATGACGACATGCCTCTGCCAAAAGCGCAATGGATCCTTTGGGGTCACGCGCAATGTCGGCACCGGTAGGCGCGACAGTTGTGACGCCCGCGAGTTGGCTTGAAAATCCGATGGAGGCGACGAACTCTTCCAGCATAGAGCCCCAGCGTTCGCCCCCGGTGACGATTGAAAATCGTCCTCGCTCGGCGGCGGTGGCGCAGGATGCTTCCGCCATGCCGACGACTGGGCAGTCGGCGAGTTCACGTAGAGCGAACAATCCTGGATCGCCGAAGCAGGCCAGGAGGACTGCATCGACCCCCTGTCCATGTTCGGCGTAACAGTCGAGAGCGGAATGACCGGCGATGGCGTAGCTCGCACGGCTGGCGACATAGCGTGCACCGAAGCGCCCGGTTACTCCGGTCAACTCGACGCCGGGTTCGACGAGCGCACGACCAAGTTCGAGCATGCGATTGGTCATCGCGTCGGTTGTGTTTGGGTTGATTAACAGAAGTCGCATGACTGCCCGCTTTTTGTTCGTCAGTTGCCTAAATAAGTCGACGATTGTGTCTAGGCAACCGCACGTTATCTGGGTCATGTTACGGTAGTTTTGATTTCAAAGGACGCAAAATGAGCAGCACCTTCGATCGCCGTCAACTGATGCTTGGCACGGCTGCTGCGGCAGTCGGCACGCATTTTGACCTCACGCAGGCGTTTGCGCAGGGGACGAATGTGTTGAGGATCGCCATGACGGCGGCGGACGTGCCGCTGCCGAATGGGCAGACCGATCAGGGCGCTGAGGGACTGCGTTTCATCGGCTTTACTTTGTTCGAACCACTCATTGCGTGGGACTTGTCGAGTGCAGACAAAGCGTCGGGCCTTATGCCTGCGCTGGCGACGTCGTGGAGCACTGATAAGGCCAATACCAGCGTATGGACCTTCAAACTGCGCGACGGCGTAAAGTTCCACGATGGTTCGACGTTTGACGCGAGTGCAGTTGTTTGGAACTTTGAGAAGATTCTCAATAAGGACGCGCCGCAATTTGATCCGCGCCAAGCGGGGCAGGGGCGCGGTCGCATCCCATCGATTAAGAGCTATCGTGCCATCGACCCGATGACGGTTGAAATCACGACCAATATTCCGGATGCGCTGTTGCCCTATGGCTTGACGTTCATCGTCATGTCCAGTCCGAAACGCTGGGAGGATCTAGGCAAGAGCTGGGATAAGTTTTTGAGCCAGCCGTCGGGGACGGGACCTTTCAAGCTTGATAAGTACGTGCCGCGCGAGCGTGCAGAACTGGTGCGAAACGATGCCTACTGGAACAAGGCGCGGATGGCGAAATCTGACCGTGTCGTGCTGTTGCCGATGCCGGAAGCAACCTCGCGCACGGCCGCGCTGTTGGCGGGGCAGGTTGATTGGATCGAGTCGCCTGCACCCGACAGCGTTCCGCAGATCAAATCGCGCGGATTTAAAGTTGTGACCAATGTCTATCCGCACAATTGGACGTGGCACTTCAGCCGCGTTGAGGGTAGTCCGTGGAACGATATTCGTGTCCGCAAGGCTGCTAATCTCGCCATCGACCGCGACGGTATGGTGCAGTTGCTTGGGGGGCTTATGGTTCCGGCCAAAGGTATGGTGCCGCCGAATTCGCCGTGGTTTGGCAAGCCGACGTTCGACGTCAAATATGATCCAAAGGCTGCGGTCGCCTTACTTGCGGAAGCTGGATTCTCGAAGTCGAAGCCGATTGAAGTTAAGGCGATCATCTCGCCCGCGGGCTCCGGTCAGATGCAGCCGATGGCTATGAACGAGGCCATCCAGCAGATGCTTGGCGATGTTGGCATCAAAGTGTCGTTCGAAGTCATGGAGTGGAACGCGCTCGTTGCCTCGTGGCGCGCCGGTGCCAAGGACCCAACGTCGCGGGGCGCGCATTCCACCAACAGCTCCTATTTCAGCCAGGATCCTTTTACCTGCTTAATCCGGCATCTTGACTCGTCTCTGGTGGCGCCGAAGGGAACCAATTGGGGCTACTACGCCGATGCGGAGATGGACAAGCTCTTTGCTGGTATTCTCAATACCTTTGAGGTCGAGGCGCAACTTCCGGTCATTCAAAAAGCGCATGAGAAATTCGTCAATGAGGCCTTGTTCTTGTTTGTTGCGCACGACGTGAATCCGCGTGCGATGAGCAGCAAAGTGCAAGGTTTTGTGCAAGCCCAAAATTGGTACCAGGATATCGCCCCCGTTTCAGTCGGATCATAAGCTCAGTGCTGACCTACATCCTCAAGCGCATCGTCTACGCTCTGCCGATCATGTTGGGTGTAGCATTCGTCTGCTTTCTGCTTGTGCATATGGCACCTGGCGATCCAATCGTGTCGGTCCTGCCGCCTGATGCAACGAACGAGCTCAGACTGCAAATGATGGCGCTGTACGGGTTCGATCGGCCCTATTACGAGCAGTTCTTCAGGTGGCTTGGACGGGCGTTGACTGGTGATCTGGGGTCGTCGATCCGGACAAGCCGACCGGTCGTGCTTGAAGTAACAAAGGCGGTGGCCAACACGCTGACGCTGGCGATGCTCGCGACCTTCATCGGCTTCTTGTTTGGATCGCTCTTCGGTTTTGTGGCGGGTTATTTCCGGAATACCTGGGTTGATAAGACGGCGTCGCTGATTTCTGTGCTCGGAGTTTCGGTGCCGCACTATTGGCTTGGGATGGTGTTGGTTATCATCTTCGCGGCTCAACTTGGCTGGTTGCCGCCGACGGGCGCGGGGCCTGGTGGTTCGGAAGCGTGGAAATGGAACTGGGTGCATGTGCAGCATCTGATCCTACCAGCGATCACGATGTCGGTGATCCCGATGGGGATCATATCGCGGACTGTGCGGGCGCTGGTTGCTGAGATTTTGAGCCAAGAGTTTGTGACGGGATTGCGTGCTAAGGGGCTAGGAGAATGGGGGGTGTTCAAGCATGTCGTTAAGAATGCGGCGCCCACCGCCCTTGCCGTGATGGGTATTCAACTCGGTTATTTGCTCGGTGGATCGATCTTGATTGAGACTGTGTTTGCGTGGCCTGGAACCGGGCTCTTGCTGAACGATGCGATCTTCCAACGCGATCTGCCGGTTTTGCAAGGCACGATCCTCGTGCTTGCTATCTTTTTCGTGGTTCTCAACCTTCTTGTCGATTTGCTGCAGACGGCCCTCGACCCACGCGTGCAGCGGAGCTGATAGATGAACGCAATCGGCGCGACAGTAGTGCTCGAACCGGTGCAACGATCACCGGGGTATTGGGCGACGGTGATCCGCCGTTTCAGCCGCGATCCTCTCGCCGTCGGGGCGGGCATTGTCATACTGCTCTTCATTCTGATGGCAATCTTCGCGCCCTACATCGTGCCGCACGATCCTTACAAAGGCATGGCGTTGCGTCGATTGCGCCCGCCGGGATCTGAAGGTTATTTGCTTGGAACTGACGAGCTTGGTCGCGACATGCTCTCACGTCTCATCTACGGTGGTCGTCTGTCGCTCTTTATGGGGGTGACGCCAGTTTTCATTGCACTTTTCTTTGGCGGCATAATTGGCGTTACTGCTGGGTTTGTTGGCGGCTGGATCAATACGATCTTAATGCGCATCATCGATGTGTTCTTTGCGTTTCCATCTGTGCTGCTTGCAATTGCTTTGTCAGGTGCGCTTGGCGCGGGGATTGCCAATGGATTGATCTCGCTGACGGTCGTTTTCATTCCACCGATTGCGCGGGTCGCTGAAAGTGTCACAACCAGTGTTCGCACGCGCGACTACGTGGAGGCTGCGCGTGCCAGCGGGGCCAGTGGTTTTCGTATCGTGCGAACCCAGGTTCTCAGCAATGTTGCCGGACCGATCTTCGTCTATTCGATGAGCCTGATCGCTGTGTCGATGATCTTGGCCTCTGGGCTTTCGTTTCTCGGTCTCGGTGTGAAGCCGCCCGAGCCGGAGTGGGGTCTTATGCTCAATACGCTGCGGACTGCGATTTATTCGCAACCTGTTCTTGCTGCTCTTCCGGGGCTGATGATCTTCATCACCTCGATCATGTTCAACTTGTTGACCGACGGGTTGCGTTCGGCCATGGACATCAAAGCATGATGACCAGTCCGGCAGCATCGACTGTGCCTGCGCTGCTCGAGGTCGATGACCTTGTCAAACACTTCCCAATCAAAGCCGGCCTATTCGGCAAGCCATCTGCGGTTGTTAAGGCTGTCGACGGTGTTACTTTTCAGGTTGCTGCCGGGGAAACCTTGGGCATTGTTGGTGAGAGTGGTTGTGGCAAGTCAACCACCGCACGGCTGCTGATGCACTTGATCACGCCGACGTCAGGCGCGTTGCGATATATGGGGGCGCCTGTTGGTACGATGGCGATGCCGCTGAAGGCTTTCCGGCGGCAAGTGCAGATGGTGTTTCAAGACAGTTACGCGTCTCTCAATCCGCGCCTAACAATTGAGGATTCAATTGCCTTCGGTCCGAAGGTGCACGGAGTATCTACGTCTGACTCTATTGGGCGCGCGCGCCGACTACTTGATCGTGTCGGGCTTGATCCCATTCGTTTTGCGGGGCGTTATCCGCACGAACTCTCTGGTGGTCAGCGGCAGCGCGTCAATATCGCACGAGCGCTGGCACTTGAGCCGAGTGTGCTCATACTCGACGAGGCGGTATCTGCTTTGGACAAGAGTGTGGAGGCACAGGTTCTGAACCTTCTTCTCGACCTTAAAGATGAGTTCGGCCTTACGTATTTGTTTATCAGTCATGACCTGGAAGTTGTGCGCTTCATGTCATCGCGTGTTTTGGTCATGTATCTCGGGAAAGTCGCAGAGGTGGGGCCGACTGAGTCATTGTACAATAGCAGCGCGCACCCTTATACGACCGCGCTCCTAGGTTCGATGCTATCGATGGATCCTGACCATCGACGGACCGCAGCACCGCTCGCGGGTGATCCTCCCAATCCGATCAATCCTCCTTCAGGGTGCCGCTTCCATACGCGGTGTGATTTTTCGGCTGCGCTTTGCTCGACGCGTGAACCGGGCCTGACTGCTGTGACGGCCTTGCATAGCGCCGCATGCCATATGGCTGATCCCGCGAGCGGACATCCTGGCAAGTCTTCAGCGACGGCTGCGAAACGTGTGGTGTCAACATGAGCGGTCCGATCCTCGCTATCGAGAATCTCAGTGTAACCTTCACTGGTGGCGCCAAGCCGGTTCGGGCTGTCAATGGGGTTGATCTGCACGTTGACCGGGGCGAGACTGTTGCTCTGTTGGGCGAAAGCGGCTCGGGGAAGAGTGTCACGTTGCGATCGATCTTGCGTCTGCACGATGCGAAGAAGACGCGTATTGATGGTCGCATTCTGGTGGATGACGTTGACGTTGTGAGCTTGCAGGGGCAGGCACTGTCTGACTTTCGCGGCAAACATGTTTCGATGATCTTCCAAGAGCCGATGTTGGCGTTGGACCCGGTTTACACGGTTGGGCAACAGATTATCGAAGCGATCCGGCGGCACGAATTGGTCAGCGCCAAGGAGGCGCATGGTCGCGCGTTGGCATTGTTTGAACGTGTGCGCATACCTAGCCCTGAGCGGCGACTTGAAGCCTATCCGCACGAGATGTCGGGTGGCATGCGGCAGCGTGCTATGATTGCACTCGCGCTTTCATGTTCACCTCGCATATTGCTCGCGGATGAGCCGACGACTGCGTTAGACGCCACCGTGCAGGTGCAGATTCTATTGTTGTTGCGCGAGTTACAGCAAGACCTTGGCCTCTCCATGATCTTCGTGACGCACGACATCGGTGTCGGCGTGGAAGTTGCTGATCGCATCGCGGTGATGTACGCGGGACGGATTGTCGAGATCGGGCCGGTGCGGGATGTTATTCGTGCGCCGCGTCACCCCTATACAGTTGCACTGCTGTCGACGCGCGCGAACGGTGGACGCTTGACGGGACGTCGGTTGCCGGTCATTTCTGGAAATCCTCCTAATCTCGCGGAGTTACCACCCGGTTGCGCTTTTGCGCCGCGCTGTAGCAAGGCAATTGATATCTGTCGCGTGTCGGCACCGCAGTCCCAAGCTTTGAGCGCGCAGCATTCGGCAGCGTGTCATCGGGCAACTGAATAACGCGGCGGTACCGAGGAGCGGGATACACTCGGTTTTGGGTGTTTTTTGCTCGCGCGCGACCACATTGCTTCGATCGATTTGCGCGTTTTTAGGTTGGCTCAGGGGAGACGATCATGGAGGCGGAGTGCGGCGATGCGTTCGATCTGTTCCAGCGCGGTGTTGAATTCAGCGTCGTGTGAATTTTTGATGCGTGTTTCGAAGGCGCTCATAATTTCGACTTTGGATCGACCTTTGACAGCCATGATGAAGGGGAAGCCGAAGCGCTTTTTGTAGGCGTCGTTGAGGGTCGTGAATTTTAAGCGTTCTTGATCGGTCAATGAGTCCAGGCCTGCAGAAGACTGTTCGGAGGTTGAGTCGACGGTCAGTTGTTTGGCGAGTGCCAAGCGTCCGGCTAAGTCGGGATGAGCGTTGATCAGCTGAAGCTTGTCGCTATTTGAAAGCGCTCGCATTTCACGCACAAGGGCTGTGTGGAGGCCGGTTGCGGTGTTTTGGGTGCTGGTGAGGCCTTTGGTGTGGGTTCGCTCAGCGATGATGGGCGTGTGCTCGAAGATATCGCCGAAGCATTCAATAAAGAGTGCGCGAGGCATATTCGACGGTTTGTAACCGCCGACTGGGGGGTGATGTTTGATCCAGTGACGGGCGATGTCGAGCCGGGTTGCGACCCAGACTCGATCGTGGCTTTGGACATAGTCGAGGAAGCGCGCGAGTGCTGCGGCGCGGCCTGGGCGGCCGACGAGACGACAGTGGAGCCCTATCGATAGCATGCGGGGCGTGGATGCGCCTTCGGCGTAAAGCAAGTCGAAGCTATCTTTGAGGTAGGAGAAAAACTGGTCGCCTGAATTGAAGCCTTGAGGTGTGGCGAAGCGCATGTCGTTGGCGTCGAGGGTGTAGGGGACCATCAATTGTGGTCCGTGGGGGCCTGCAACCCAATAGGGGAGTTCGTCGGCGTAGCTATCGGCCGAGTAGAGGAAGCCGCCTTCTTCCATGACGATATTTAGAGTGTCTGCAGAGCAGCGGCCTTGATAAAAGCCAAGTGGTCGAGTGCCGGCGACTTGGGTGTGAAGGGCAATAGCTTCATGAATTTGCGCGCGTTCTTGTTCCTTTTTGAAGTCTTTGTATTCTATCCACTTGAAGCCGTGGGTGGCGATCTCCCAATTGGCGTCGTTCATAGAAGCGACAATTTCGGGATGACGTGCCATAGCGGTTGCGACGCCGAATACGGTGACCGGAAGTTTGCGCGAGGTAAACATTTCGTAGAGGCGCCAGTATCCGACGCGCGCGCCATATTCGTAAATGCTCTCCATGTTCATATGGCGTTGGCCGGGCCACGACGTGGCGCCCACGATCTCGGATAGAAACGCTTCCGATCCTGCATCGCCGTGGAGAATGCAATTTTCACCGCCCTCTTCGTAGTTGATAACGAATTGGACGGCGACGCGCGCTTGATAGGGCCAAGCGGCGTTCGGTGGGCGTCGGCCATAGCCGACCAGGTCGCGAGGGTATTTGGTGTCTGTCATGATGATTTGCGTCCGAAATCAGCTGCCGCGATAGGTTGAGAAGCTCCAGGGGGAAACCAGGAGCGGGACGTGATAGTGGCCGTCGTTCTCGCCGATGGTGAAACGTAGCGGGATAACATCGAGAAACGGTGGCGAAGCTTGTGGTACGCCCTTACTGGCAAAATAGGCCGCGATTGAGAAGCTGATCATGTACGTGCCGGGTTTGTATTCGTCGCCGATCAGCAGTGGTGCGTCCGTGCGACCGTCGTTGTTGGTCGCGGTCGATTTGATGAGGGTCCAGGCCCCGGATTGCTCCAGTCGGTGTAATTCGATGGGGACCGCTGCGGCGGGTCGGCCGAGGGCGGTGTCGAGGACGTGAGTTGATAGGCGCCCCATTGGTATGCTCCGGTTTGAATGTCGCGATCGTTTGTTGGAGAAGGTTCAAAAAATTGTTGGTGTTCGCTGGATGCTGAAAGGTGTTGTGCGGTGCCGCAAAGTTGGACCGTCGGCACCGGTGTTCGCTCGGTTTCAGCGATCAGTCCACACTAATATCAGTTGTTGCATTGCATTCTCAAATCAATTGCGAAAATGTTGTCTATATGTTGGTTGGGACGCGGTATGGCTGCGCGGCCTAAGTTTTGGGTGACCTAAGTTTTGAGCGGCCCAGTTTTGAACGGCCTAAGCTTTGAGCAGGTTTACGGAGTGAGCGCCTCGTTTGTAGGCGGTGTCTGAGTTCTCAGCATGTATTGCGACGTGTAGAAGCAAATGGGGTCTGAACAATAAGGGGACGGTCGACATGGCAACTGCAACGAACGTGAGGGACGCTATAGAGCGAGGGGGCGTTCACTCGGTGGACGAGATGATAGCGCCACCGAAATTGTTTGCGCTTGGGCTGCAGCATGTTCTGGTGATGTATGCGGGTGCTATTGCAGTGCCACTTATTATCGGGCGGGCATTGAAGTTGCCGCCACAAACGATTGCACTGCTGATCAATGCTGATTTGCTTGCTTGTGGTATTGTGACGGTTATTCAGTCGCTCGGGATTGGACCTATTGGCATTCGGTTGCCAGTCATGATGGGCGTGACGTTCGCTGCTGTTGGTCCGATGTTAGCGATTGCCAATGACGCGAGTATCGTGGGCGCTGTGTCTGCAGGTTCGGCACAAGCCGCGATTGATGCAGCGAATGGCACAGAGCGGTTGCTAACGATCTTTGGGGCAGCGATTGCTGCGGGTATCTTCGCATTGTTTATGGCACCGTTGCTTAGTCTATTGATGCCGCTGTTTCCGCCGATTGTGACGGGATCGATCATCTTGATGATCGGCATTTCGTTGATGCGCGTGGGAGTAAGCTGGGCGGCTGGTGCGCCTGCATCCTCGATGCCTGCGTATGGTGAGCCGTTCAACTTGGGCGTTGCGGCGTTGGTGATGATTACCATTCTCGCGTTCACGCGCTTTGTGAAAGGGTTCTTTGGCAACATTGCTGTGTTGATGGGGATCGTGATCGGCTGTCTGCTCTGCTACTTCCTGTGGGGCACTATGTCGATGAAGAAAGTTATCGACGCGCCGGCTTTTGCTTTGATCTATCCGTTCCAATTTGGAATGCCGAAATTCCATGTCGGCCATATCATCACTATGTGCATCGTCATGATAGTCGTATTGATCGAGAGCGCGGGCATGTTTTTGGCGCTCAGCGATATGACGGGTAAAAAGATTGGCTCACGCGATATGACGCGCGGGCTTCTCGGTGATGGCGTTGGTACAATCATCGGCGGCGTGATGAATACGTTTCCCTACACGTCGTTCTCGCAAAATGTCGGTCTCGTTGGGGTCACAGGTGTAAAGTCGCGCTGGGTCACGGTTGCCGGTGGCGTGATTATGATCATTATGGGCCTTATTCCGAAACTTGGTGCGTTGGCGGAATCGATCCCGCTTTATGTGCTCGGTGGGGCTGGAATTGTGATGTTCGGGATGGTGGCTGCGACTGGTATCCGTATTCTCGCGGATGTGGATTTTAAGACCAATCGCTTCAACTTGTTCATTGTGGCGCTGTCGGTTGGTTTTGGTCTCATTCCACTGGTTGCGCCTGACTTCTTCAAGAAGCTGCTGGTGCTGGCGCCGTCATGGGGTCCGATCCTGCATTCTGGGATTATTTTGACGGCCATCACGTCGGTTCTGCTCAATGTCTTCTTCAATGGTCTTGGCGACCGCGAAGAGGCGATGAAAGCGGCAGCGCGGACGACGCACGGCAGCGAATAAGGTCTTTTAAGTAGACACGATGGATCAGGCGCGAACCTTTTTTAGGT
>JABFRJ010000404.1 GCA_013141255.1 Hyphomicrobiaceae bacterium | reverse complement strand
GGCTCGAACTGATACCGCCAAGGTTGGCATCGATGACGGCCGCGTCAAACTTCTTGGTCTCGATCAGCGCTAGCGCCGTCTCCAGCTTGCCCGCCACCCCGGCAACATCGAAACCCGCATTTTCGAGCAGATCCTGCAAGTCGAACGCGATCATCGGCTCGTCTTCAATGATGAGAATGCGCATGCGCGATTCGTATTCAAGGTTTGACATGGGGTGCGGGCGGTTCTGAACGCCCCCTTTCGAGTGTGTCGGAGATTGGTGCGATTAGCGTCCAGACAAGTCCGGTCGGGCGATAGTCCACGTCAGCGTTGCCATTTACGGATGCCTCCACCATCTGACCGATCACCTTCTGCCCAAAACCCTTGCGCGTCGGCGGATCGATTGTCGGACCGCCAGCTTCAACCCAACGCATCTCAAACATCGGTTCAGCGCCCGTCGTGATGCGCCAGGAGACGTCCACACGGCCCTCGCCTTTAGACAAAGCTCCGTATTTGCCAGCATTGGTGGCCAATTCGTGCAACGCCATGCCGATGCCCTGCGCCGCAGCGGGAGTGAGGCGAAGAGCAGGTCCCGCGTACATGACGCGCGTCCCCATCAGATCCTTGTAGTGCGACAGCTGGGCCGCAACGAGGTTTGCAACCTCGACACCTTGCCATTCGTTTTGTACCAACAAATCCTGGCTGGCGGCGAGGCTTCCGATGCGCTCCGTCAATCGCGTAACGAAGGTTTCCGGATCGCCGTCACGCGATGTTTGTCGTGCCACCGCCTGCACAACGCTTAGCAGGTTCATGGATCGGTGGTTGACTTCACCCATCAGCAATTGGATTTTTTGCATCGATCGTTTTCGCTCGGTGATGTCGTTGCCGGATGGGACGAGCAGCGTTACGACTCCACTAGCGTCACGCACCGGGGCCAGCATGAAGTCAATGTCCATGCTCACGTCACCAGAAATGCGCACGACCATGTCGTAGCGAACGGTTTCGCCTCGTGCACACCGAGCCACGGCGTCCTTCAGCCGCGCTACCTCAGTTGCATTTTGGGTCCACCACTTTGTGTCCCAGAGTTTGCGACCAATGACACGCTCTCGCGTAATGCCAGCCGCCGCTAGTGCTGGAGCGTTGGCTTCGAGTAGCGTACCATCAACGCTCAATAACCCGATGAATGACTGGGTGTTGTCGAGAATGCTGCGCACATGGGCCTCGCGCTCGGCCGAGTCGGCATCAGCGTTCCTGCGTGCTGTAACGTCATTGAAATAGCAGACAACGCCGAGATTCCCATCTGCCAAAGTCACGCGTTGCACCTCCCAATCATAGGACTGTTCAACCCCTATGTCGGTGCGCCGAGCTGTGAACGCGGCAGAGCTGTATCGATCTCCCGTCTCTAATGTATGCTTGAAGATTGATGCCAGCTCGAGGCCCACCGTCGGCCCCCAAATGATATTGAGGACTTCGCCGAAGTCGCGCCCGTGCAACGGTTTGACCGATGCAAAGAAAGGCGCGGCAAGTCGGTTGACCTGCAACACACGGAACCCATCATCGATGACATAAACCCCACTAGGTGCCTGCTCGATTAGAGTGGAGAACAGTCGAGAGTTCTGAAGTGCGGCAGCCTCAGTGACTTTGCGATCGGTGATATCGCGAATATTACATTGAATGATGGCGCTGCCGTTCTCGTCGTAGAGATTGGCGACGACTTCGACTTCGCGATGACGCCCCTTGTCGCTCTCGAGCGGCAGATGCTCGTATCGTACGTGATGATCGATCTTCAACTTGCGTACCATGTCTTGGCTCATCGCGCTATCCTTGAGTAGCCCGATTTCGAACAACTCTTTGCCGACAAGGTGGTCATATGGATAACCGAGTAAGCGCGACATGAACGGATTGGCGTCGACGATTTTTGAAGTCGCTGGGTCGACCAAAAGGACGCCGTCATGCGCGGCTTCGAACAATCGACGATAGCGGATCTCCGAAACGCGCAGCCGATCTTCGGCGATTTTGCGTTGCGTTATATCGCGGACAACGAACACGCCAGTCGTCGCCCGTGACGTGCCGCCGGTCGAGGGCGTTGAGAACGCGACTTGCTTGCGCCCTAGCACCCAGACCTCAGACCCATCTGGCCGCGCAACTCGAAACTCGACAGACATTACGCCAGCTCCGCCGGGGTCGAGGGCGGCCGCGATCAATTGTGTAACTTTCGGTGCGCAATCGAGATGGAATCGGGCGTGAATTTCTTTGCGCGGCAAAGCAGTTCCGGCAGGTAAGCCGAACAAACCCGCTGCTGTAATGTCCAAGACAATGCTGTCTGAGATATAGTCGATCGCGCCTACGCCGACGCCGGCAATGGACATGCCAAGCGCCAATTGCACCTCAGTCCGTTGCCGTGCGCTTTCAATCCGTAGTCGCTCAACTTCATCGCTCGGCAAGTTATCCATCCATATTGGAGGTTAAATGGTGGAGCGGCGTCACCGCAGACGCCGCCGCCGAAGCCCTCAGTGTTCAATGGATAAGTTACGTCACTCGACGCACCAGACCAAGGGCTACGAGTAATGCGATCGCACCGAGGGTGGCCGCGACGATCTGACCAATGATATCGCCGCCGGTATAAAGTCCGAGCCGTGGCAGCAGCCAACCGCCGATGACCGCGCCCACAACGCCGACTACAATGTTTCCGACAAGGCCGTAGCCATAGCCTTTGACGACAATACCGGCGAGATATCCGGCGACCGCGCCAATGAGTAGGAGGATGAGGAGTGGTTCAATCTGCATGAAATATTCCTTTCGCTAGGTTTTAGGTACTGCTTGTTTCGACCCGGATTTTATTTCTTTTCGGTTTGGCCTTTGGTCATGTCGTCGATCTTTTTGGCTGCTTGATCTTTCAACTCGTTGGCCTTGTCAGCGGTCTTGTGGCCAAGATCTACGGCTTTGTCGCGCACGATATCCATGGTCGTTTTTTCGGTCGCAGTGAACGTCGGCGCGATCTTCAAGGCCTCCTTGTTTGTATTGAGCGTGATAATACGTGCGCCGTCAGAGCCCGAGCCTAACGTCAGAGCCGAGAAGGGCACAGCGACGATTTTCTCGCC
>JABFRJ010000190.1 GCA_013141255.1 Hyphomicrobiaceae bacterium | reverse complement strand
CCGCATCACTCCGAGCCAATGCACGAGATACCACAAGCTGATTAGTGCGCATCTCAGCCCCTGTGAAGCCCCGCGCAGCCATTACAAAAGCACAACGCGCGCCGATGAGGACGCGCGTTGCAAAGATTTGACAGAGCTGAGCCGAGACGATTACTTCTTCGCCGCTGGCTTCGCTGCAGGCTTGGCCGCAGCCGGAGCCGCCTTGCCACCAGCCGCCGGAGCCGCTGCTTTCGCGCCCGCCGCTGGTGCCGCTGCCGCAGCCGTTGGCGCTGCCGCCGCTGCTGCCGCTGCATCTGCTGCTGCTTGCTTTTCTTCGTCTGCCTTCGCCCCTGCAATGGTCGCAACCGTGAAGTCGCGATTGTTGATGACGAGACGCGCGCCTTCCGGCATCGTCACCGACGAAATGTGGATCGAACGACCGATCTCAAGACCTGTGAGGTCGAAATCGAACGACGCCGGGATATGGTCCGGCGCGCACATCACTTCAACGTCGTGACGCACGATGTTGAGCACACCACCACGCTTCAAACCGGGCGATGCAGCTTCGTTGACGAACTTGCACGGCACCGAAACGCGAATTCGGCTCGTCGATGTTACCCGCTGAAAGTCAACGTGAAGCGGGAAGTCTTTAACGGGATCGAGTTGCACGTCACGAGGAATGACGCGGGTCTTGGCGCCATCAACGTCAAGCATGAACAAGGTCGATAAGAACTTACCCTTGCTAATGATCAGGCTGAGAGCGCGAGAATCAAGCGCAACCGTCACGGCTGCTTCTTTATCTCCATAGATAACCCCGGGGACGAGCCCCTCGCGGCGTACCTGGCGAGCGGCCCCCTTGCCGGCTCGTGGACGCGCTTTGGCTTTGATTTCTGGATATGCCATAGCGTTGTTTCTCCTAACAAAAATAAGCCCCCGTCGCGCCCAAGCCAAAGCCTGGGAACCGGAGCCATACCAACCCCAACGCGGCCTCCAAGGGTGCGTGCATCGTCGGGACGATCTCAAGTGAGATGGCGGGCTTATAGCGGTGAACCCCAATTTCGGCAAGTCCACGCCTAAAAGCTTACAAAATCAGCAAAAATGGTACCGTAGCCCGGCCACCAGTAACCCTCAAAAATTGAACGGACCATTGAGCTGTACGCCAATCCGACCACCCTGCGCCCAGCGCACCTGGCCCACCGCCCGTCGTTGATCCGCCAGCACAACCTCAATCGCATCACCACACGAGACGGTTGCCGCCGCAGCAATCTGCATCCCATCGCGGCTCACATCGACCAGACGCCCAACTGACGCAACCCCGTGCACAACCACAGTCACCAATTGGCTCACCACCACGCGCGGCGAGCGCCGCCGCTCGGCCCACCCCGGCACCGTCACGCGACCATCCAAATCCAGGCACGGCCACCCACCCAACGCAGCCGCTTCCAAAAGGGCGCGCGCTGTAGATCGTGCGCGGCTATCCCGTTCGGCGCGGAACACCGCGTTGCCGATGTCGTCAACCTCGACGGCAGCAAATAGTGCTTCCACCTCCAGAGCCGCGACACATGTTCGCCGCCAAGCGTCGGCAATCAATTCAACATCATCCGTGAGAGCCCCACCCGGAACCAGTGCTGCGCGCGTCAACCGCTCGGCGAAGCTAAAGCGCGCGAGATAGGAGTGAAGAGCAAGAAGTTGAGGCAAATCGCACGCCTCGCGAGCCACGTCAGGCGCCGCCGCAAACGCAGCCGAATGCGCCGGAATAAAAGCCACCACGACACGCGGATCAATGTGCGCATAACTCCGCCGTTCAAGCGCATTGAACACGCTGCTCACGACCGCGATCAACGCCGACACCTGCATAATCTCTGCGTCCAACACGGCCAATGCTCGAGCCCCATCAGCAACAGATGCAGATGGGGCAGGCATGACAGGCCCGTCCGAACGCCCCAATGCCTGCACCGCTTCAGCCGCAGCAATATCTTGGGCAAGGTCTGCAAGGTAGGACATATTGAACTGAGCAAGCCTGAGTAAAATGAACAGAACGAAAGCGAGGCGATGTTAGCTCACGCCCCCTACAGATCTAGAAATTCAGCTGCTCAAATTTGCACAGCTTTTTATTCACATCAGTTCGGACTACAGCCTGCGTACCGCCGCCAAACAGCAAAACGCCCCGCAGTTGCCTGCAGGGCGTTCGCACAACCGATCACGCGAGGTGATTAGTTCTTCTTAGCAGCTGGAACAGCTGGCGCAGCAGCCGGAGCCTTTGCGGCGGCAGCGGCTGGAGCGGCCTTGCCCTTAGCAGCAGCCTTCATGTCCTTGACGCATTTTTGGCGGAACGCTTTGCGCTCTTTGCCATGCAGCTTCTGTGCATCAGCCTGCGCCGAGCACTCGATACCTTCTGGCGTGGAAGCTTTCTTAAGGGCAGGACCCTTAGCAGCTGTCGGAGCCGTTGCACCAGCAGCCGGAGCCGTCACAGGAGCCTTCGCAGCAGCAGGAGCCTGCGTCGCCGTTTGAGCCGAAGCAGCCGATACGCCAGCAACGAGTACAGCAGCAGCAACGATTGATTTCAAAAATGCCATGGAACGAAGTCCCTTTCCGATGTCCGCGGTTGTGCGGTTATGCAGTTGTCATAGCGCCACGTAGCAATGTTGTGCGATTCCGGCAATAGCGCTGAAAACAAACAGTTTCTGACCCCCAGCACCGAATGTGCGGCGCAACAAAGCCTCAATTACGCAGTCACAGCCCATAAACGGTCGCCCGGTCTTTGTCCTTCGACGCCACCAGTCGCGCCAAATCAACAATCACCTTGGCTTGCTTCCAGGTTGCATCGTCCTGCATCTTGCCATCGATCATGACCGCGCCGGTGCCGTCAGGCATCGCGTCCAGGATCTTCTTCGCAAACGCAACTTCCTTCGGATCGGGACTGAACACAGCCTTCGCAATCTCGATCTGCGTCGGATGCAGTGACCATGCCCCAACGCAACCCATCAGGAACGCGTTGCGGAACTGCGCCTCACACGCTGCCGTATCCGAGAAATCGCCAAACGGCCCGTAAAACGCTTTGATTCCGTGCGACACGCAGGCGTCCACCATGCGTGCAAACGTGT
>JABFRJ010000248.1 GCA_013141255.1 Hyphomicrobiaceae bacterium | reverse complement strand
AAACGTGCGATCACAACACTCGCGCCCGATGCCACCAGAGCCGCCAATGCTGAGAGTAAGTTGACGCTTTACCTGACCGAAGACAGCCTGTTCCAGGACCGCACACGCTTCAAAGATCTGCCTGCCCAAGTCGAGTTACGAGTGATGGCGGAAAAAACCTCGCAACGCCTCGTCGCAGTGGGCGAAGGCGCAGCCTTAAAACTATTCACCGAACTCCGCCCCAACCTGCTCATCCAAGCCACAGATGCCGCGCGGTATTCAGAAGCCGTTTTCCAGCTCAACCGTTCGCTCACACAAAGTCGCATCCGCGTGCTCTCGCTTGATCCCCAAGGACCGCCTACGTTGACCGCAGGACCGCGTCTTGATCCAGCAACGGGTCGCGCACTCATCGACACCATCATGCCCGAAAAATTGGTCTCCGCTCTCAGTGCTCTGCGCGGTCAAACGGCATTGCTAGTCGCCCGCCGTGAGGCCGAACAGCTCGTTTTCAAACCAAGCTCCGGGGCCGAGCGCAAAATCCCCTGGACAGCCGTCGTTGCAGAAGCTGAGCGCTGGGATGTGAACTTGCTGATCATTAATGCCGCAACGCCGAACCAACCCGGCACCCGCAATTGGCTTTGGCAAAAAGTCGGCGTCAAAGGTCTGGACGACGCACGCGCCAATGCCACCTTGGCCGACATAACGTCAGCCTTGTTGCCGCGCAATGTGCGCCACGTTGCAACAGCTACGCCGCGCGGCCTGCATCAAACCACGCTCGACATTGCGCCCGCCGGCGGTCTCCCCGCAACAACGTCCACCGTTTCCCAGCTGGGCGACAAAGTCGTCGACCTCGTTTCAGACCTTACGGGCAGTATCATCAACCTAGGTGTGCACGCGGCACTGACGTCAGAAGCACGCCAGCGCGAACTCAATGATCGCATTGTCCCCGGCTTGCCGAGTTCCATTCAATGGAGCTACATCGTCGCATTGTTGCTCGGTATGTTTGGCTCGTCGGTTGCTGCACGCTGGTGGCAGCAGCTTTGGCCGCAAGAAACGCGAGACCAATACGCAGGCGCGGGCGGCTATTGGGCTGCTCGAGGTGTGCGGACTACCGCGTTTTGGCTGCTGTTTGTGCCGGTCGTCGCCATTGGCACGGCACCGCGCCACCTAGTCACGCTCCTCAAAGACCTAGCCACAGCACCCGTCCGCGTCTGGCGCTGGGTCCGCCAACGTAACAAAGCAAGGTCCTAGCGAGCTCCTGCTTCAACCATGCACTCGTGGACTGGCCGTAACGCAACGCCCTCCATGTCAACCGCACTAAACCTCTGCTAGAGACCGAAGTAGGTGAGGCAAGGGGTACACGATGGCATGGCTTTGGGTGATTTTTACAGTGCTGGCGGCGGGCGGCCAAACCCTGCGCAATGCGCTCCAGCGCGAATTAACCGAAACCCTCGGCACTGTTGGCGCAACCCACGTTCGTTTCCTTTACGGCCTACCCTTCGGCCTTATCTTCTTAACGCTCGTGTTAATCGCAACAGGCGGTCCGTTGCCGCCGTTGCATCTGACCTGGCTCGGTTGGACTACTGTCGGCGCCATCACTCAAATCTTGGCAACGGCCCTCTTGCTCGCAGCCATGCGCGAGAAAAACTTCGTCATCATCACAGCCCTATCAAAAACTGAACCGGTCCATGTCGCCCTTTTCGGGTTCGTAGTGCTGGGTGAGACGTTGAGCCTTGGGACTACGTTGGCCATCTTGATAGCAGTTGCAGGCGTGCTGCTGATGTCATGGCCGTCAGGTGCTCTGATAAGCGCCTCAAACAGTAGCGAGGGCTTTACTTGGCGACCAATCATATTGGGTCTGGTCTCGGCTAGCGTCTTCGCCATGTCAGCCATCGGCTTCCGCCGCGGCATACTCAGTCTCGGTGATGGCAATTTCGTACTCCGAGCCTCCACCACTCTCGCCGCTGGCCTCGCCATCCAATCAACGCTGCTCACAGCCTATCTGCTCGCAACTTCGCCTCAGACGTTGACGGCCCTATTCAAGGCCTGGCGCCCATCGGTAAAAGCCGGCTTCATGGGCGCCTTCGCATCCCAAATGTGGTTCTTGGCATTCGCGGTCGAAACCGCCGCCAAAGTGCGAACCTTGGCCCTTGTTGAAATTCTCTTCGCCGGTCTGATCTCAAGAAAGCTCTTCAAGCAGGGTATCGCCTCCCGTGAAGCTGCAGGCATTGCCCTGATCGTCGTCGGTGTCGTGATACTGCTCAACCAGTAAGTCATCTCACCCGTCGCGAGGATACCTAAAAATAAGCCAAGTCCAGCCCGACTTCAGGTCGACGAGTGCGCCCGCGCGCTTAGGCGAGCAAGTCCTAAAGTGCCCGACCGGCGTGGAAGACATACCCTGTCCGGAGTGCGCTTAAAGCCAAGCCCAGCTCGACTTCAGGTCGACGAGCGCGACTGCGCGACCGATGCGGAAGCATCGCCCTGTCCGGAGCGCGACCAGCGCGTGAGGACCAAAAAAGCAAAAAAACGCGCTCCGCGTCGAAGAAAACGGGGAGCGCGTTCTGCAAATGCTAGGTCCAGCCGAGACTAAACCGTCATTTTTTTGCCGGCGGAGCAGTTCCCTGAGGACCACCTTGAGGGGCAGTCGGCGAGGGAGCCTCCGGCGCGGCGTCCGGTCCGTCGTGGTAGAGATATCCCTCTTCAATAGAGACTATATCGTCCACCTCGAGTTGGTATTCATCGTCGTCGCCGTCATTAAGACGAACAACGCAACCTTTTGGGCATATCTTCTCAAGCACTTGGTTCGGCTTCAAGACGTGATCCGTCTTGGTTTCTCCCTCGACAACTGTGACCTTGTGGTCGCGTTCGTCTCGGTTGGTGAGTGTCACCGCCTGGCCAGGGGCGCTCGTGACAATCAGCGCTGCAAGACTAAAGACGAGGCCGACCAAGACTCGGAAAGACGGCACCTTGCAGGCTGACATCACGGTACAACTCCAATTGCTGGAGCTGCGAAGTTTACTTCTTCTTCTTCGCAGCCTTTTTTGCAGGCTTCGCAGCTTTCTTAGCAGCAGCTTTCTTCGCCATGGTTCTCTCCTGAGTTAAATGGCTTGTCTAGACCTCGAATCGTCTCCGAGGCATTTCGACTGTCATAATTCGGACGCGCGACCGCAAACATATTCAGTCGGCAGAAGCACGCCGAGAGCAGATAATGTGTGGACAAGTGTCGTAACGCAACAGGTCGGAGCGCTCTTCGACGAAATTCTTTTCAAGGTCACACTGTCGACGCGACGACGAAGCCATCATCAACATGAGCCTCGTCGTCGATTACTTTGCACATGTCGACGCGTGCTCCGAACGGTCCCTTCGCACAGGATTTCGAAAACGCGTCGACGTCATCGAGCATCCCTCGTGCGACAATCTCAACACCACCATCGCGGCGATTGCGCACGAACCCATCGATACGGCAGCTCCTCGCTTCCCGCTCGACGAAGGCACGAAAGCCGACGCCTTGGACACGGCCTTCAATGCGAATGCGTACGGTGCGGAGTGCATCGTGTATCACTACAAAAAGCCTCAATATCCCAATGCAACGCCGTCTTTTCGCCCGTCCGAGCCACCGATGAGTACGCCACGCGCCTGATCGATAACGATGGCTTGCGCGCCACCCCACGGCTCCGGACGCACGCTCACGTCATGACCAATACCCGTCAATTGCGCACGTACAGCAGCAGGAACGCCTACTTCAACCTGCACTTTGGCGCCATCGAAAAACACGCGCGGATGATCGATGGCTTCCTGGACGTCCATCCCGTAGTCGACCATGTTGGCTAGGACATAGACGTGTCCAACCGGTTGCAACATGCCGCCCATCACGCCGAACGACATCCATGGCGCGCCATTTTTCATCGCCATCGCCGGCACCAAAGTATGCAGTGGTCGCTTCCTCGGTCCGATGGCATTGGGATGTTTGGCATCAAGCACAAAGCCTGATCCGCGATTTTGCAGCGTGATCCCGGTCTTGGCCGTAACGATTCCCGATCCAAAGCCTGCAAACAGAGAGTTGATGAACGAAACCGCCATGCCATCTTTATCGACCACGGTCAGGTAGATGGTGTCAGTCCCACCCGGTCGCGGCATAGGACCCAAATCAGTGCGCCGCTTGCTGCGATCGATACGTCGCGTCAGATCGTCGATGAAACCATCTGAAAGCATGAACGATATGGGAACATTCATCGTTTCAGGGTCCGCGACGAACGCATCACGCGCCGCGTAAGCCAGGCGTGCGGCCTCTAGCATAATGTGATACCGCTCGGCTGAGCCAGCATCGAGGTCAGCCATGCCGAGCCGTTCCAGCATCTTGAGCACAATCAAAGCCACGATGCCTTGATTGTTCGGCGGCAGCTCATAGAGGTCGACGCCTTTGTAACCCACGCTGATCGGCGTGACGTAACTCGACTGTTGCCGTTTGAAGTCGCTGCTTGCATGGACGCCACCCAGGGAATTCAGCGTGGCCACAATGTCGTCGGCAATCGGCCCCTCATAAAAGGCATCGCGTCCATCGCGAGCCAAAATTTTGAGAGTTGCAGCCAAGGCCGGCATGCGGATCACATCACCAACGCGCGGCGCAGCCCCGCCAAACAGCAGATGCTGGCGCGCGCCATCGTTAAGCTTGATCTTATCTACAAGCGACGCCCAGTCCGTCGCCACGCGTGGCGCAACAGCGAACCCGCCCTCAGCCGCTTCAATGGCCGGTCCCAACACTTGTGCAAACGACATCGTGCCGTAATCGCGCAGCAATCGGTCCCAGCCGTCGATGGAGCCAGGCACCGTCACCGCATGAGGCGAAGTTACGGTTATCTCTTTCACCCCTAACCTGGCGAAGCGCTCTGGTGTTGCAGCGTCAGGCGCGCGCCCTGAGGCGTTGAGCGCGACGAGCCCCTTCCCGGGCTTGTGCAACAACGCGAAACAGTCCCCACCAATCCCCGTCATGGCCGGTTCGATCACACATAATAGTGCAGTCGCTGCAATAGCCGCATCAACGGCATTGCCCCCCCGTTTGAGCGTCTCGATGGCAACGAGACTGGCCGCGGGATGCGACGTCGCCGCCATACCATGACGAGCAATCACAGGTGAACGACCGGGGAGGTGATAGGAGCGCATGGTGTTCTGAACCGTCTCAGTGGGAGCGAAAACGACAAAAGGGCGCGTCAGCGACGCGCCCAAGTTCAGAATATCAGGAGAATTTCCACGGAGCCAATCACCACCGCCGAAGGGCAGGGTTGCCAGATCCAGCGTTTAGGCAGCAACAGCGTCGTCGACGTATCCGATGTTTTGCGTGGCAGGCATCGACAGTCCAAACGCTGAGGGCACAGGACCGAACGCGTTTTCAGTTTGCATGCCAGCAGTTGCGTGCAGCCAAAGCAGCGCACCAAGCGCGGGCATAAATATGGTCATGAATAGCGCCGTATAAGCTAACGAGCCTGGAACCAGCGCCGCCGGACCAAACACCAGCGCAATCACAAACGAGAACACCAACGTCGCAATAATCCAACCAACGAACGCCACAGGGATCAACCAGCCCTTGTAACCAATGTCATGCAGACGTTTGGCGCACACAGCGGTGCCAATCCACAAGACGGGAGCATTGAGCATAAAAGCCGCGGCATCGCTAAGCTCGATGCCCGCCAACTTCAGCAGCGCCCAAATACCAACTTGGAAAGCAAGGCATCCAAGCGAAACATTGAACAATCCTTGACGGTTGCAACGGCCGCGCGGATCAGCGAGCTGAAGCAAAAGTCCGGAAATCTGTTGGACTGATGGAAGCTGTTGAGCACTTGGAAGTTGATTGAGAACGCGCAGCAGTTGAGCATTAGCAAGCATGGGAGCCATCCCGGCGGTAAAACGAACATCTGATCCGTTCAACACTGCCTGATTAGGATGACTAGCCCGTTAGCAGAACTGGTAAATGATGCGTAAACAAGGCCAAGAAAGCAGCCTTGTTTGTACCAGATCAGCGTCAAAACCGCATTTACTTACGCGAACTCGATGATCACTGCGTCAACGGCCAAGCTCTCTCCCGCCTTTGCCTTGACGGTTTTGACCTTGCCATCACGCTCGGCCCTGAGCACGTTTTCCATCTTCATGGCTTCCACCACAGCAAGGGTATCGCCAGCTTTGACTTCGGCGCCATCGGCAACGTGGATCGCCTTCACCAACCCTGGCATAGGGCACAACAGATACTTCGACATATCCGCCGCTACCTTGATGGGCATCAGCACAGCCATTTCGGCTTCGCGCGGCGTGTAGACAAACGACTTGGCGCTGACGCCACGATATTGCAGCTCGACACCATTCAAGATGGTCCGCACCTGCACAGAGACCGGGTCGCCGTCGACAGTACCTTGCCAGACCGGCTCGCCATGCCAAAACGCAGACACAAGCGTCACCATCTTAATTGGCCGTCCACTGGCGTCCAAGAACGAGACATGCGTCGGTGAACCTACTGCACCATCGACACTGACCGCAGCGGCCTTGCCGCCCACATCGACGACGCGGCGCTCCGCAAAGCGCACAATCGGGCCCGACATCTGATTGGTGATTTGCCGCCGCCGGACATTGCTGAGGTGGTCAATCGCCGTTGCAACTGCCGCGAGTATCTCAAATGCTTGCCCTTCAATGGCGCGGGGAGCAAAGCCATTCGGATATTCTTCCTTGATGAAGCCTGTTGAAAGCTTGCCCGACTGCCAGACCGGATTTTGCATGATGGCGGCGAGGAACGGAATATTGTGCTGGATACCATCGATGTAGAAGGCGTCAAGCGCCGAGGCCTGCAAAGCAATGGCAGCCGCACGCGTGGGGGCATGCGTGACCAACTTGGCGATCATTGGGTCGTAGTACATCGAGATTTCGCCACCCTCGAACACGCCGGTGTCATTCCGGATTGTGCCGCCAGCCATAGCGCCTTCAGCGGGCGGGCGATATTTCGTTAAGCGGCCAATGGACGGCAAGAAATTGCGATAGGGGTCTTCGGCATAAATGCGGCTTTCCACAGCCCATCCTGTGAGTTTCACATCCGCTTGCTTCAGCTTGAGTGGCTCACCCGCCGCGACACGGATCATCTGCTCGACAAGGTCAACGCCCGTGATCATTTCCGTGACCGGATGCTCGACCTGCAATCGCGTATTCATTTCGAGGAAGAAGAACGAGCGATCCTGCCCAGCGACAAATTCAACCGTGCCTGCACTGTCATAACCAACGGCTTTAGCCAAAGCGACCGCCTGCTCGCCCATGGCCTTGCGAGTCTTCTCGTCAAGCAACGGTGACGGTGCCTCCTCGATCACTTTCTGGTTGCGCCGCTGGATCGAGCACTCGCGCTCGCCAAGATAAATCACGTTGCCGTGCTTGTCGCCGAGCACTTGAATTTCGATGTGCCGCGGGTTCTCGATAAACTTCTCTATGAAGCATCGGTCATCGCCGAAGCTCGATTTCGCTTCCGAGCGCGCTAAGCCAAAGCCTTCTTCGCACTCTTTGTCGTTGTAGGCGATGCGCATACCCTTACCGCCGCCACCCGCCGACGCCTTGATCATGACCGGATAGCCGACCTCGTGCGCGATTTTCACGGCATCTTTGGCGTCTTTGATTTCGCCGAGATAGCCCGGAACCGTCGAGACCTTGGCGTGCGCTGCAGCCTTCTTGCTTTCGATTTTATCGCCCATAGCAGCGATCGCTTTTGGGTTTGGACCGATGAAAACAATCCCGGCCTTGGCTAGCGCGACTGGGAACGCCTCCCGCTCCGACAGAAAACCATATCCAGGGTGAACCGCCTCGGCGCCGGTCTTCCTACAGGCCTCGACGATTTTATCTATAATCAGATAGCTTTCCGCCGCCACCGCCGGACCAATGTGGACAGCCTCGTCAGCCATCTCGACGTGCAGTGAGTCCCTGTCCGCGTCCGAGTAAACTGCCACCGTCTTAATGCCCATCTTGCGAGCTGTTTTGATGACGCGGCAGGCGATCTCACCACGGTTGGCGATCAGAATTTTTTTGAACATTGGGTCGCTGTGATCTGGCGTTGAAGACATTGAGGGCACGCTGAGGGCACAAAACCTCCAGCCGGCGGACGCAGGTTGCCCTGCCCGACCCCGCACTTCTAGAGACTTAGCGGCCTTGGGTAAACTGATCGAACGGCCTAGGCAGTGACCAATTAAGCGTCAGACCGGCAGTCTGCCACGCACAAGATCCACGTGACTGCGGAGATTATAGTAGTGCTCCGCGAACGCCTTAGGAACATTAAGGCGTTGGACCGCAGCATCTATGAGCTCAAGTTCAGCCCAATGGGCTTGATTAAAGTCCTTGGTACCACTGCGAGTAATAGAACCTTCCAGCTTTTTGAGACGGCCATACCAGTATTGCAGCCGTTGCCGGATGCGCCATCGATAGAGCGCCGGCACGCCTTTCATGATAGGCACAGCCAGGGTTGCAAGTGGCAGCAGGACCACAAGCATCCGCTCGACAAAGTTAGCGAGCCAGAACGGCAAATATCGCTGCAAGAGCGGTTGCCCAGCCTTGTAGAAGCGCGTCGCATCATCGGACATCGAGAATGTCGGATCAGACGCCAAGGGGAACTCTGCCGATTTTTGCAGCAGGTTAGCGCCACCATGCACTTCGGTCAGTGCTTGCGCCAAAAGACCAACCAACGACGGGTGCAAATCCTCTCGCACGATTAACGACGCCACCGGTGCCACCAGGTCGACCGGATCGGGCGGAAGGTTTTTCTCCAAATCGAACACGCCACGCGGCAAAGTCACTTTTGCGAGATACGGCAGCATCCGCGTCATCGCATCGGCCTGTTCAAGGCTCATGAGCTTAATGCTTGGATCACGGACAAGCTTTTGCAGCACTGGTGCTTCCGGAGCAAAAGTCAGCATCGCCACATCGACGCGGCCATCATAAAGGGCATCAACTGCCGCTTGGCCACCAAGCGGCAAATACGTTGCGACATCCTCTCCGACGCGCGACAGTCGCAGCAACTCAGTCGTCAAGGCACGTGTGCCGCTGCCTTCGCCGCCAACCGCAATCTTCGCGCCTCGAAGTTGCGCGAGCCGCTGCCAGGTCTCGGTCGAGCGATAAAACACCCATACCGGTTCATAAAATATTCGCCCAACTGAAAGTAATCCGGCGTTGTCTTGCCCGGCGCCAATTCCGCCTTGCATGAGAGCAGCGGTCACCTTGGATTGTGGATCTTTGAGGCGTGCGAGATTCTCAATAGCACCTGCCGACGTCACCAGTCGGACTTTCACGCCCTCTTTGGCCAAATGCGCTTGGTAGCGCTTACCAAATGCATGATAGCCACCCGCTTCACCACCCGTCGAGATAACCACTTCTCGCTGCGGTGGCGGCTGAATCACCGATAACCCGTACCAAAGCGCACCACCAAGCAAAAGTAAGAATGGCAATACAAACAGTAGAATTCTGCTAATCGACAGCTCGCGATAGTTGACGCGCGTGTCACCAGTTTTGACAGCCATGAAAAAGTCCCCCCGAAATTCTCCATTCCGCCCGGATCAACTGTGATCTCCCCTCACACGACCAAGCCGGATCGTTGTTTAAGCTCATAAAGCGCCCATCGATCAGTGTGAAGCTGCTATCCGGTTAATCGACCCACGACCAGAAATACCGCGCGGTTAGTGCTTCTAAACATTGACGGCGACGCCATCGCAGATCGGCCATCGAACGACCCACGTTTCAGATTGGGGGCAGAATTGGCAGCAATACGGCACAGATTACCGTGGGGGACGTCGCCGCGGAACATCACTTTCCGCTTCCTGAAGGCCGCTCGCTGCTGGGGCCCCGCCGCGTGCAGCAGGTACGCCCTTGCCTATGGCCGTCGCGGCCTGCGGTCTCTGCGCCACCGCTCTCGGGTCGTTGCATTGCGTGAGCCAAACATCATAGACCGGATGCTCGACGGCGTTGAGCCCCGGGCTTTCAGCGAACATCCATCCCGTAAACAGCGGCAGCTCTTTCCCGTCTTGCTGTGCTTCTAGAACTTCAACAAAGGTTGACGTTTTCGGCGGCTCTGTTGGTGGTCGCGAATAACAAACCCGTGGTGTGAGACGCAAAGCGCCGAACTTCACCGTCTCGCCGAGTTTTACTTCGAGTTTGGAAATCCGTGCGGTGACTTTATCAAGCGCAGCAAAAACAGCGACTTGGTTCTCGATGCGCTGCGCCATAGCAGGCGCACTGCAGACGATCGAGATTCCAAGGCTGAGCAGGCCGCATTTCCATGCAGTCGGAACAATTAATGATACCTTCAATGCTCGCGCCACGTCGATGAACCCGTTGAGACCGATCAGCTCGCGCCAGATATCAGAAGATAGCTACCGCCACACCGCCATCATATCCTTGCTGAAAACGGCAACCGCAAGGCCGCAACCACAATGGCTGCGCCACTGACTATCGCAGGATTCGCAGCAAGGGGGCGCGCTATTCCGGCATCCAAGGCTTGTAATCACCAGAAGCTTTCGGACGCCCGCCTTGCGCAAGAATCGACCCAGGCGGGCGATAAGCGTTTGGCGTCCCTGTGGGATTTTCCTGGTGCGCCTTTTGCCACGGACGCGGACGATAATCCGTATCGGCCGTTGGTGGCGTGTCGGTCGTATAATGCATCCAGCCGTGCCAATCGGCTGTAATTTTAGACGCCTCAGCCCCGTTTTTATAGATCACCCAACGGCGCGGAACCCCAAGTGGCCCAATGCCACGCGATTGCACGAAATAGCGATTACCTTCTTCGTCCGTCCCCACGTGGCGACCGCGTAGCCGTGTGTAAATACGGTTGGACCAAGTGTTGCCACCCCACCAACTGAAGATTTCGCTGAAAATGCTCATCCGAAATGACCTCGGGACTAGCTGTAAAACGCATCCAATCGGGCGCGACAACCCAAGCTCAGACGCATGCCAATTTAAGCGTGCTTATCGCACCCGAGTCTGGGCCTGTCCATAGGACGACACGGCGCATTGAGGCCAGCCACAAACAGTTTAGGCAAGGGCGTCCGGTAGGCAGTCCAATGGCCGACAACTAGGGCTTGTCGCTGTCGCAGCGTTTATATCCGGTCTCGACCGCATCGCCTCGGGTCTTAAACCGCCCGATGATCGCCCCGCCCTTCGCATGCACATCCATATATCGCTGAGCCTGTGCCGTGTCCTGGGTCGCTTCAACTTCCAGCGCCGTCATAGTGATAGCTGTCTCCGTCTCGGAGCGGATCAGAACAGCGGCCGTGCCCCCAAAGCTAGCCATCATCACGCGGCACACCTTCGTCACAGGAACAGACGCCGGCACGGCAACGGGTGCAGCTACCACCTGTGCCCCAATCATTCCCCTAGTCGGTGCAACAGTCGTCGTCGCACCAAGCGCGGATGTTGCAGGCGCAATTGGTGCAGCAATTGCTGCGACTGTTGCGGTGACTGCTGCGGACCCTGCTGTTTTGGCAGGCGGACTTGCTGCTGTGATAGGCTGCCGTTCCGCGGCAGCCGGTACGGTCCGCACGATGCTCCCCACGTCTCGTGCAGCTGCAGCAACGCGTGCAGGCGCACGTTCAGATGTCCGTTGCTGCGGTCGGATTGACAGCGATCTGTGCTGAGCCTCAGGTGCGACATTCGGTGACGGCTTCGCGGTGGTTTGTGCTGGACTGTTTCCGCTGCAGAATTCGTCGCGATAACGCCCGCCAATGCTCTCCATCGAGGCAGCATAACTCGCATCTGCCGCCCAACGCTTGGTCAGATCATCATAGCGCACAGGCCGCCCCAACCGCCGCGATTGGCTAATAATAACGTCTTGATAGGCGCGTGTCCGCTTCGCCAGTGCGTCGGGAACAGTCTCGCCCGAATACGCCACAAGATGCTGCAAATGCGCACGTACGCCAGTGCTGACGTCAGCAAAACTATCGCCCTGCACACCGTTGCCCGTGGCACCCAGACCGGCAAAATTATTCTGCCGTTGGTTCACGTCACCCGGCGTCCCATCGCCGCGACGAAACTTCAGATAATTGGTCTCATGCAGCATTTGGTAAAACGCCCAATCCCAGCGGATACGTAGCGCTTCACCATGCTTTTTGTAATCTGCAGCAATGGCTCGATACTTAGGGTCAAGTGCACCATTGCGATTGCCCAGATGGCTCATCATCCGATCTGGGGTCACGCACGCAGGCACCACATTCCCCGCACTCAATTTGATTGCAGGTAGCTCTGGCCGACGTGGCATAGCAGCCGTTGCGGCGCCACTGCCCAAAACAAACGCCACCGCAGCGCTCACACCAACCGCAACCAAAAACCGAGGCATCGAACGACCCTGCTGCGTAAATCAATGGCCTAGAAGAAATTCGAACCGTCGCCTTGCGCCAACCCGAGAGCAACGTCCGGCCCCCGATTACACCTCAGGCCCGATTACCCCTCAGGCCCAATCACCCCTCAGGGCAGAGCTCAAAGGCCTTGTCGAGCGCCTGTGTTTGCGTGGCGAATTCGCCTGCGATTGCACCGCCTTTGGCATACGCGGATATAAAGGCATCGGCCTCGCGCTTTTCTTGGCCTTCGTTCACATCGAGCACCGTGAAGCTGACGATTTTATCAACCAAGCTGCGAACGATGACGGCCTTTTGCCCGCCGTAGCTGGCGGTAAAGACGCGACACTTCCCTGCCGGAGCAGGAGTTGCTGCCTCAGCCGCAGGAACTTGCGGTTTCATCGCCGGAGCAGCTGCTTTCGCGCCGCCGCCTGCCAGTGCTGTTTTCGTCGCAGTTGGAGCAGTCGGAGCAGCAGGCGAGGTTTCTACTGCCTCAGCCGGTTCTGGCGCTTGATTGATAATCTTCACCTGCGGTGTGACCGACTTCGCCAACCCGGCAGCACCGAGTGCAAATTTTTTATCAACGCCGTCTTTTTGCGCCCTACGCGCCAAATCACGCCCTGAAATCTTCTCAGTCAGTGCTTCCGCCGCTGGCACGTCCGCAGTGGGTGACTTCGCCTCAGCCACAGCCGTTACACCACCTCGCGCCATGGCGAGAAGCTCTGGCTTTGGATCAGGCTTGTCGCAGTGCTCTTGGTTGAATTTATCGCTCACACTTTCCAGTTGCGCGGCGTAACTGCGCGTGCCCGGCGCCCATTTCTGCCCCAGGTCAGAAAACGTGATCGGGCGCTTAAAACCCTTTTGCCAGGATGTAAGCACGCCCCATTCCTGCACTTTGCGAGTCCGCTCGCCGACAGGGTGCTCGACCTTCTCGCCTGAATACATCTGCACGTGCTGCAAGTGGGCCTTAACCCCGGTCGTCATGTCGGGAAATGTCTCGCCGCGCTCTCCATTGCCAGTCGCGCCAAGCCCTGCAAAATTGTATTGCTTCTCCCGCACATCGCCTTGTCGGCTACCATTTTTGTAGCTGAGCGCACCGGTCTCGACGATCATCTGGTAAAAGGCATAGTCCCACCGTAGACCAAGCGCCTCGCCGTGCTTCATGTACTCGACGGCGATCGCGTCGAACTGTTTGGAAAGACTGGGGTTTCGACTTAAAAGATAAGCCTGCAACCGCCCTGGCGTGACGCACGCGGGCACCGAATTCTTAGCGCTAGCCTTAATGGCCGGAAGATCAGCAGCATAAGCTGCGGTCCCAGGCATTCCAGACAGGCATGCGGCCAAAACAGCCAGCGAAACAACTGAACCACGAACGCGGTCAAGCATTGAACACCACCTAAGTCTACTCAACAACAACCAAGATCCAAATCCGGACCTGAACGAACACGCAGCTGACGGCTCTAGGGCCCCGCAAAAGCCAATTAACCATCACCCATCCTGCGCGAGCTTAGTTAACGAGCCGTTAGTGCCGGGCTTAAGTTCAGACAATACCTGTGCCGTCAGTCTCCCACATCCCCATCAAAGGCGAGCAATGCGGCCTCAATAGGAACCCGATGTGACCATCCCGTGGCGAAGCGTTCAAAATGACAGAGCGATGACGGTGCACGATTGGCTCGGTCGACCGCATTCACGGTTGAAATCACTGAGCCATTGCCCTAACTCCGCAGCAGAATTGCAGTGGGGTGATCACGCGTTGGCGCGACTGCCTCTCATCAGCGGGCGCAGCAGCCTCTCATCAGAGGGCCCCACTAATTAAATAGGCAAGGAGACAGACGTGGATACAGTCCTGATCATTGGCGCAGGCGCCGCCGGTTCCGTCACAGCGCAAAAATGCGCAATGAACCGCGATGTATTTAAAACCATCCACTTAGCGTCGCGCCGCATCGAGAGCTGCGACAAAGTTGCCAAGCGCTGCAAGGGCAAAATCCACACCCATCAAGTCGACGCCGACAACGTCGCCGCCACCGTCAAGCTGATCAAGGCGACGAAGCCCGATCTCGTCATCAACATGGCACTGCCCTATCAAGACTTGCCGATCATGGACGCCTGCCTCGAAACGGGCGTGCACTACATGGATACCGCCAACTACGAGCCGCGCGACGTCGCCAAGTTCGAATACTCCTGGCAGTGGAAGTATCAGTCGAAGTACAAAAAGGCGGGGATCATGGCGATCCTCGGCTGCGGCTTCGACCCCGGGCAGTCCAACATCTATTGCGCCTACGCCCAGGAATTCCTGTTCGACGAGATCGAAACTATCGACATCGTCGATTGCAACGACGGCAGCCACGGCAAAGCCTTCGCCACCAACTTCAATCCAGAAATTAACCTCCGCGAAGTCACGCAGCGCGGCAAATACTGGAAAGACGGCAAGTGGATCGACATCGATCCACTCTCGATTAATTGCATGGTCGACTTCCCCGAAGTCGGCCCGCGTAAGAGCTATCTGATCTATCACGAGGAAGAAGAAAGCCTAGTGAAGAACATCAAGGGCCTCAAGCAGATCCGTTTCTGGATGACCTTCTCCGACAACTACATCAAGCACCTCGACGTGCTGCAAAACGTCGGCATGACGCGCATCGATCCCGTCATGTACAAAGGCAATCCCGTGATCCCCATGGAGTTCTTGAAAGAACTTCTGCCCCCGCCCTCATCACTCGGCGCCAACTACACCGGCAAGACGTCCATTGGCGTGATCTTCACCGGCACCGGCAAGAACGGCAAACCACGCCGCACGATGATCTATAACGTCTGCGAACATAAAGATTGCTACAAGGAAACCGGCGCTCAGGCCGTGTCTTATACCACAGGCGTGCCGCCGGTTGTCGGTGCCATGATGCTGTTCAAAGGCCACTGGGGACCCAAAGCGGGCGTCTATAACGTCGAGCAATTGCCGTCCAAACCCTTCATGGACGAAATCGGCAAACAAGGCCTGCCCTGGCACGTCTTCGACCTCAAAAAAACCGACCAGAAAGATCTGTTCAAGGTCGAGACGTGAGGGCTGAATGAAGAAAATAAGGGAG
>JABFRJ010000387.1 GCA_013141255.1 Hyphomicrobiaceae bacterium | reverse complement strand
GACGCAGAGATAGTCGACCTTGGTGAAGCCGGCGGCGATGATGGTTTTCATGCCTGCTTGGGTGGCGGCCTCGATTTTCCCTTCGGCACGGGCCACGGCTGCCATGTTGTCGTGCGCGCGCACGACGGCGGCGATGTCCTGCAGGACGCGGTGGAGCGTGACGGCAGCAGCTCGATGCTCGGGCGAAAGGTAGCGGTTGCGGCTGGACATGGCGAGGCCGTCGGCTTCGCGAACGGTGGGGCCTGGTACAATGCTGATGGGCAAATTGAGATCGCGCACCATTTGTTGGATGACGGCGAGCTGCTGGAAATCTTTCTCACCAAAGACGGCCACGTCGGCGCGGGTTTGGGTGAAGAGTTTGCAACAAACCGTGGCGACGCCCCGGAAAAAGTGTGGGCGGTAGTCGGTTTCCAACCCCTCGGCTGCCCCGCCGGGGACTACATGTGTGGCGAAGCCTGGGGGGTACATTTCAGGCGGCGTTGGTGCCCAGACGAGATCGCATTGAGCGGCTGAGAGTTTGGCTAGGTCGTCGTCCCAGGTGCGGGGGTATTTGTCGAAGTCCTCATTGGGGGCAAACTGAGTCGGGTTGACGAAAATCGAGGTGATGGTGCGCGTCGTGCGGGCTTGAGCCAGTTTTAATAGCGAGATGTGGCCCTCGTGCAGGGCACCCATGGTGGGGACGAGGCCGACCGTGTGACCGGCTTTGTGCCAAGCATCGACGTGGGCACGGAGATCGCTGACGGTGCGGGCGATGAGTGGGGCTTTTGGCATCAGAGGGGGCCGGCTCCAGGCAATAGTCTCAGACGAATGGGCGCATCTATCACAAACAGTTGGTCGTGGCATTCCCATGACCCGCTCGACGCGACTTTTTGCTAAGCTGCGGTCAAGAGATTCGCCCAAATTGATGGAGACCGCACATGTCCGTGCCCAAGACCGAGCGGCAGACAGATCAGCGCGCACGTGCGTCGCGGACCGCCGCTAGTGCACCGGGCGTCGCGCCGGGACCTAGCCGGGAGGAGCTGTCGGCCTATCATCTCATTGATGAGCGGCGGCTGGTCGGCGGCTTGGTTGAACGCGCGGTTTATACGACCGACGAGCGCCGCCGGATCGGAGAGATTGCGCGAGGGTTTGTTGAGGCCATCCGGGCGGCCGAGCGAGGGCATGGGGGGCTTGATGCGCTGCTCAATGAATATGGACTGTCGAGCGAGGAGGGCGTGATCCTGATGTGCCTCGCCGAGGCGTTGCTGCGCATTCCGGATCGGGCCACGCAAGATCAACTCATTGCGGAGAAAATGGGCGAGGGGCAGTGGGCGAAGCACTTCGGTCAGTCGGAGAGTTTGTTTGTCAACGCTTCGACCTTTGGATTGATGTTGACGGGGCGCGTGGTCAAGCTTGGTGCGTCGAAGCGGACGGGGGCGACGGGCGCGCTTGGGCGTCTCATTGCAAAGTCGGGCGAGCCGGTTATTCGACAAGCGCTGAAGCAGGCGATGCGGATTCTGGGCGATAATTTTGTGTTGGGGCGCACCATCGAAGACGCAATCAGTCGGGCGGCTGCGTGGGAAGCGAAGGGCTATCGCATGAGCTACGACATGCTCGGCGAAGGCGCGCGCACATCGGCAGATGCAAGCCGCTACTTCGAGCGCTACCGCGTGGCGTTGCAGGCCGTTGCGAAGGCTGCGGGGCCACTAGCGACGACACATCATGATGCGCTGATGCTGCGGCCCGGATTGAGTGTGAAATTGTCGGCGCTGCATCCGCGCTTTGAAGCGCATAAGCGGGAACGGGTGGCGCGCGAGTTAGTGCCGCGCATGACGCAGTTGGCGCTCGAAGCGCGGACGCTGGGTGTGCCGCTGACCATTGATGCAGAGGAGCAAGACCGGCTCGATGTGACGTTGGATGTGTTTGCCTGTGTGCTCGCTGATCCCGCGCTCAAGGGGTGGAACGGGTTGGGCATTGTGGTGCAGGCCTATGGGCGCCGCGCGATCCCGACATTGCGCTGGTTGAAGCGGCTGGCGGGGGATACGGGCGCGCGCATTCCGCTGCGACTGGTGAAGGGTGCGTATTGGGATAGCGAAATTAAGTGGGCGCAGGAGCAGGGGCTGGCGGACTATCCGGTGCTGACGAAGAAGGCGCATACCGACGTGTCGTATCTGGCGGCCATGCGGCTGGTTTTGTCGGAGCCGCAGGCGTTTTATCCGCAATTTGCGACGCATAACGCACACACGGTTGCGACTGCGCTGGTGGCTGCGGGCAATGCGCCGTTTGAGTTCCAGCGGCTGCATGGCATGGGGGAAGCGCTCTATTCGGAAGTTGTTGGCGCGCAAAAGCATGATCGCGCGTGTCGGATCTACGCGCCGGTCGGTGGGCATGAAGATTTGCTTGCGTACCTTGTACGGCGCTTGCTCGAGAATGGTGCCAATACGTCGTTCGTCAATCGGCTTGCGGATCAGTCGGCACCGATTGGTGAGATTATTGCTGATCCGGTGGAAGCGGCGGAGCGGGAACGGGAAACGACTGGGTCGAGGAGCGGCCTGCCGCGACCGGGAGAGATTTTTGGTGGCGAGCGTCGCAACAGCGCGGGCTTGGCGCTGAGCGAGCCGAAGGTGTGTGCTGACACTCTCGCGCGGGTGGGGGACGCGCTTGCCGGATCGTTTGTCGTGGGGCCGATCGTTGACGGCGTGATTACAGCGGGTGGTGATAGTGCTGATCTCGTGACCTGTCCGCATGATCGGCGGGAGCGGCTCGGTACAGTGGTGACCGCGACGGCTGCGCATATTGAGGCGGCGCTTGCACGTGCAAGTGCTTCGCAACATGCGTGGGACATGGCGGGGGGCGAGGTTCGTGCGGCGGCGCTTGATCGTGCGGCGGATTTGTTCGAGCAGAACCGGGCGCGGTTGATGGCCGTGATCGTGCGGGAGGCGGGTAAGACACTCGACACGGCGCACGGCGATGTTCGAGAAGCGGTAGATTTTCTGCGCTATTACGCGGCGGAGGGGCGGAAGCAATTCGGCAAAGGGCAGTTGCTCTCGGGGGCGACGGGCGAGCGCAATACGTTGAGCCTGAGAGGGCGGGGTGTGTTTGTCGCCATTTCGCCGTGG
>JABFRJ010000438.1 GCA_013141255.1 Hyphomicrobiaceae bacterium | reverse complement strand
ATACTAGCATGTCCCGCGCATCAATCAGGCGGCTGTTTGGTCATATGGTTGAGGAGGTAGGTGCGAGCGGCGGCGTCGGGCGCGAGGGTGCCATTGAGGACTTGATCGAGCAACACTTGCAGGTCTTGGCTGGAGCCGTCTTTGGTTGAGCCGTCGCGAATGGTGGCTGCAACAATATCGGCGGCGGCGCGGGCGATGAGAAAGCGGGCGCGACGGCGGCGGCGTTCGGACTGGGGCAGGCGCGCGTGTGTCAGTTTGCCGATTCGCTCGATCTCGGCTGTGAGTTCGGTGACGCCGGTGCCGTCGAGCGCCGAGGTCTTGATGACTTTCGGAATGGGTTCGGTCGTGCGCAGGGTGAGGGCGCTGGCCAGCTCTTGCGCGGTTTGTTCGGCTCCGGGACGGTCAGATTTGTTGACCACAAGCACGTCGGCGATTTCGAGCAGGCCGGACTTCATGGCTTGGATGCCATCGCCAAGTCCGGGCGCGGACAGCACCACGCGCACGTCGGCGATTTCGGCCACGTCGATTTCGTTTTGGCCGGTGCCGACTGTTTCCAGCACGATCACGTCTTTGCCCGCGCCATCAAAGGCGTCGATGATGCGGACGGCGGCGGGCGACAAGCCGCCGAGGTGGCCGCCTGAGGCGAGCGAGCGCATGAAGACGCCATCGTCGGCCAGCGTTGTGGTCATGCGGATGCGGTCACCGAGGATGGCGCCGCCGGAAATGGGGCTTGAGGGATCGACCGCAATGATGCCGACAGTTTTGCCCTGTTGGCGCAAGGCGGTGACGTAGGCATTAACGAGTGTGGATTTGCCGCCGCCGGGCGGGCCGGTGAAGCCGACGACGAGGGCGCGGCCGAGGCGCGGTTGCAGGGCCTGGACAATGGCGGGCATCAGGGGCGAGGCGCGTTCCAGCTCGGTCGTGATGCGGCTGGTGGCGAGGCGTTCGCCTTGAGCCAGGCGTGCGAGCAGATCGGGCAGGGTGGCTTGGGTCGGGCGGTTGGGCACGGGAATTCCGAGGTTTCTGGGGGCTCAACTGGTCTTAGCGGTGTGGGCTGCGGGCTGCAACTGCTGGGGGCTGTCATCCCGTGTGCTGCGCAGCACGCAGTGGTGCGCTGCTAACACGGGACCTTGTTGGTAGCGGTGGGGACGAGGCAGCGCGTGCCAAACTGAGAGAAGGTCCCGGACCAGCATTGCATCATTGCGCTGGCGCTTCATGCTGCGACGCATCCGGGATGACAGCGGGGTTGAGAAGGCGTCAATTTGGCACCTAGCCCTATTCTCCTATATAGAGAGTAGCTCATATCGAATTGACGTGGAGTATGGACTGAAATGCGTGGTTGGCGTTGGGGGGTGGCGGTCGCTGTAATGATCGCCAGTTTTGTTTCAGGTGATGCGTTTGCGCAATCGCGGCTGCAAGACAATGAGCTTGGCAAGGCGCTGGTGCGCGGCGGGTACGCCATTTTGATGCGACATGCGCCCGCGGACCAAGACAAAGCCGATACCGATCCGCTCAACTTTGCCAACACGCGCGCCCAACAACCGTTGACCGAGCAGGGCCGCGCGGGCGCCAAAGCGTTTGGCGAGAGTATGCGGGCGATGGGCGTGACGTTTTCGGAAGTGATGGCGTCGCGGTTTCAGCGGGCACTGCAGACAGCTATTCTTGCGGGCTATAAAGGCGTGAAGGGCAACATCGCACTGACCGAGGGGTCGCTGGTCGTGTCGCCGAATGAAAATCGCCGTCGTGCGGCGATGTTGCGGCAGTTGATGGTGCAGCCGCTCGCGCCGGGGCAAAATCGGTTGATGATTTCGCATCGCGCCAACATTGCGCAGGCCTTCGGCAAAGAGTGGTTTGATGTGAAAGAGGGCGAAGCCTCAATCTTTCAGATTGAGAAGGGCACTTATACACTGATTGCGCGACTGCAACTGGATGAGTGGACCCGAATCGCGGCTGCGTTTCGCCGCTGAGGTGACAACAGTTTTACGAGCTGCGTGATGGCTCATGGCATGGCTTTCCAGTACTAGAGCTTATGCAAGTCGAGTCTCAATTGAGTCTCGGAGTGCTCTTTTTTGAATATTTCATCTGAGGCGCTGCGTTTAGCGCATTGCAATTCAATGTATTTTTGCTGCCTTAACCGCCTTGTGGCGGGCGTGCCACAGCGGGTCGCAATTGGCACATTTTATGGGCATCGATGTTTGCCGCGCCCCCGACTCGTTGTGTAGGTCAATCTTAGTTGTTCGTGCGGTTTGGTCCTTCGGGATCGCAGCACTCAGTCATCCGGGTTCATGTGATGCGTGTTCCTTCACTCCGGCTCTGATTGGGTAAGCAGGAAGCCTGCCTGGCTCTGTCGGCCGCACCCTTATCCAGTTGCGTTGAGTTTTTATCGCGTTTGATCCGAGACGTAAGCGCACACGCGCGTGCGTGCATCTCGGAGCACACGCGAGCAGTCGCCAGGCTGCGCGTGAAACGCTTCCTGCATTCAACATCACTTCAAACTCTTATTGGAGAGTACGCAATGAAAACAACTAGCAAAACCGCAGTCGCAGTCGCGGCCGGTATGCTGTTCAGCCTGTCGTCTGCATACGCAGCCGACCTCGGTGGGAACTGCTGCAACGACCTCGAAGAGCGCGTTGCTGAACTCGAAGCGACCGCTGCTCGCAAGGGCACGCGCAACGTTTCGCTGACCATCTCGGGTCAGGTCAACCGTTTGATCATGAACTACAGCGACGGCGGCACGAACGTTCCGTCGACTGCATTAGCTCCAGGCAACCTTGCTTCGAACACCTTCTGGGGCATCGACAACGTCAACTCGTCAAGCCGTTTCAACCTGACGGGCAATGGCAAAATCGACGCGACGCGCAAAGCTGGTTACAACATCACTGTTGAAATCGCTTCGGGTGCCCGTTCGACTTCGGTCAATCAGTCACGCGCTGAAGCTGCTGCAGTTGCAACGACCGCTCCTGGCTACAGCCAGTTCGGTCTGAACGATCAAGCTCTTGCCGTTCGTGATGCCAACGTCTGGATCGAAGACAGCCGCCTTGGTCGCTTGACCCTCGGTCGTCTGACGCCATCTGGCGCACAGGGCACGATCGATCTCGGTGGTAT
>JABFRJ010000367.1 GCA_013141255.1 Hyphomicrobiaceae bacterium | reverse complement strand
GAACTGATGGAAGGGAGGCGGCGAAGGCAGCGTCCATTCCAGAGTTTGAAGGCTGGCTGGGATCGCCCATGGATCAGCCGAAGCTTTGCGACGGGCAATGAAGTAGGCGTGGAAAACACCGAGGAAGAATATCAATGTGCCCAGCGCCGTGATGTAGGAGCCAACCGACGAGACGCGATTCCAATAGGTGAATGCATCTGGATAATCGGCGTAATGGCGCGGCATGCCGGCGAGGCCGAGGAAGTGCTGTGGGAAGAACAGCAAGTTAGCACCTACGAATGTTACCCAGAAGTGCAACTTCGCGATGAACTCCGAGTACATGTAGCCCGACATTTTCGGGAACCAGTAATACCAGCCAGCGAAGATCGCAAACACGGCACCGAGCGACAACACGTAATGGAAGTGCGCGACGACGTAGTAGGTGTTGTGGAAGGCACGATCGACGCCCGCGTTGGCGAGCATCACACCGGTGACGCCGCCGACGGTGAAGAGGAAGATAAAGCCCAGCGCCCAAACCATTGGTGCACGGAACTGAATTGAGCCGCCCCACATGGTCGCGATCCAGGAGAAGATCTTCACGCCCGTTGGCACCGCGATCACCATGGTGGCGAAGACGAAGTACGCCTGCGCATCCACACCGATGCCGGAGGTATACATGTGATGCGCCCAAACGATGAAGCCGACGACGCCAATGGCGACCATGGCGTAGGCCATGCCCAAATAACCGAAGATCGGCTTACGCGA
The DNA here is from genome assembly GCA_013141255.1 of Hyphomicrobiaceae bacterium. GTDB lineage: Bacteria > Pseudomonadota > Alphaproteobacteria > Rhizobiales > Hyphomicrobiaceae > JABFRJ01. The sequence continues at coordinate 14,861 of JABFRJ010000367.1, read as the reverse complement.
GAAGGTGGAGATGATGTGGCTGATCATGCCGAAGCCTGGTAGAATCAAAATGTAAACTTCGGGATGGCCGAAGAACCAGAAGAGATGCTGATAGAGCAACGGATCGCCGCCACCTTGGGCGGAGAAGAATGTGGTACCGAAGTTACGGTCTGTCAGCAGCATGGTGATGGCGCCGGCGAGAACCGGAAGCGACAGCAGCAGCAGGAAGGCTGTGATCAGAACTGACCAGACGAACAGCGGCATCTTGTGCAGCGTCATGCCTGGGGCGCGCATGTTAAAGATGGTGGTGATGAAGTTGATGGCACCGAGGATCGATGACGCGCCGGCAATGTGGAGGGCCAAAATACCGAAATCGACGGCGGGGCCTGGATGCCCCTGCGTAGAGAGTGGCGCCAAGACAATCCAACCGGTTCCGACACCGTTAGCGCCTGCGGGCCCCTCAACAAACATGGAAATGAGGAGCATTCCGAATGCTGCTGGCAGGAGCCAGAACGAGATGTTGTTCATGCGCGGGAACGCCATATCTGGTGCGCCGATCATTAACGGTACAAACCAGTTACCGAAGCCACCGATCATGGCCGGCATGACCATGAAGAACACCATGATCAGACCATGGCCGGTCACGAACACATTGTAGGTGTGCTGGTTGGCGAAATACTGCAGACCCGGCTCTTGCAGTTCGAGCCGCATCATCACCGACAAGAAACCACCAACGATGCCCGCCATCATGGCGAACAGGAGGTACATGGTACCGATGTCTTTGTGGTTGGTTGATAAAAACCAGCGTGTAAAGAACGGTGGTGTATGGTCGTGATCATGTGCGTGATCTGCACCGTAGTGTGCATTGCTCGCCATTGGACGTAACCTCTTCCGATATTTCGTTTGAAGTTTGACGCTGCTTTAGGGCGGCGCCGTTCAAGGTCTTAGGCGGACGCTCTTACTGCTGACCGCCCGTGAGTTCGGCCACCGTCTTAGGTTCTTTACCTTCGGTTGCGCTGGCGAGAATCGCGCGCGCGCGCTTCCAATCTTTGGCTTTTGCAGCGGCCAGCCAATCGTTAAAGGCTTTGTCGCTTACGACGCGAACCGCGATGGGCATGGACGAGTGTTCTTTGCCACAAAGTACCGAGCACTGGCCGTAGTAGATGCCTTCTTTCGTAGGCTTGAACCATGTCGCCGTTATGCGACCCGGGACAGCCTGAACCTTCGAACCGAATGACGGGATGGTCCAAGAATGGATGACGTCGTTCGAGGTCACGAGTAGGTGAACTGTTTTATTGACCGGCACAGCAATTTCGTTGTCGACAGACAGCTGACGCACAAGGCGGCTGCCTGCATATTTATCAGGCGCGTTGAGCCAAAGCGGTGTCGCTGCTTCATGCAATGCCTTAGTGCGATCCGTGCCGCCGAGACCAGCAAACTTCTTGTTGAACTCTGCGTCGCCGAGCTTGGCCTTGATCAGCTCTTCATCAGTGATCATGTTTGACGTGACTTTAACATTGCCATTGTCGGGATATTCGTGCTCCCAGAACCAAGCATTACCGACAGCTTTGATGGTGAGGTCGGGCTTTGGATATGAATATTGGGCGTAGAGCAGACGGAACGATGGGATGGCGATGATTAGCAATATGGCGATCGGAATAACCGTCCATGCCACTTCAAGGGCGGTGTTGTGCGACGTGCGCGACGGTGTCGGGTTCCGCTTCTCGGAGAAACGCCACATGACATAGGCCATTAGCAACATCACAAAAACCGTGATGCCAACAATGATCGGGTTTACGAGGCTGTTGTGGAACCATTGAATCTGCTCAGCGATTGGCGTGGCAGGATCTTGGAACGTCATCTGACCAGCCGTCGGCTGTCCTGGCGCGGCCTGAGCCAATGCAGAACTTAGAACGGTCACCAGACCTGAGAGTAGCAGCGACGACGTCGCTTTGCCGGTCCATTTCGTTTTGATCATGCGTCTCTCCAAACGTCCCCTTGTGGTTCGAATACCGAACCCCGTCCATCCCTCAGGCGTTGCGTACGGTTTCAACGAACCGCTTTACACCACCTTACGTCGTTGCAACTGGTACCACACCTACGGTACTCATCGATGCGCCGACACGGCGACTAATTGCTTAGCTACCGAACCGCACACCTCGACCTTGCGCTCGCGCAACTGCTCCACGATTGCTGTCGTTTTAGCGAATTGGCGCGGCGCGTTTGGTCAATATCGTTGGACTGTTACCTCTCAGCACACCAAACACAAGGTCGAAACTTGGTTCAAGCAAAGGGTGCTGCGGCATAAACACGCGATGGGGGGTATGGGCGACGTTTTTGAGCGCGATCATTGCTGCGATGAGCAGTGTTTCAGTGCTGCAGAGGGCTGGTGTGGAGCGTGGCGGGCCTTAGGTTAGCAGGCTCGGGTTTTAAGTTCGGAGGCTGGACTATGGACTTGAGGCCTCACGGTTTGATATGGCGCCTTAGATCTCATTTCAGCCGGAATTTTCGCAGCTAGCTTTTCGCGTTCCGGGCTGACGCGGCAACCTTAATTGGCCTAACTACGGCTGGGATGCGGCTTGGTAGTGTCTACATGCTCGGCGTAATCTTTAAGCTTAGCATGGGCGATAGAACGACCTCGAACAGAGATAAACATGGCTCTATTTCAAATACTTAGACACGCTACCGCGCACCTATTCTTGGGCCTTATGTTGGCAATGGGCACGGCTGAAGTTTGGGCTCAGAAGGCGGCGGTTGGGCAGGCGCCAAGCACCGCGCCAGGCGCGCCGCAAAATCCTGAAGGCGGGACGGTTAAATCTCAGCATGGCGACTGGCAGCTTGTGTGCAAGCCGCCGCCACCGGGGTCTAAAAATGAAATTTGTGCGCTGGTTCAAAGCGTTACAGCTGAAGACCGGAGCAATGTGGGCCTGACGGTTTATGTGCAGAAGTTTGCGAATGGGACGCGTGTATTGCGCGTATTCGCGCCACTGGGATTATTGCTCCCACCGGGTCTTGGCCTCAAAATTGATGGCCAAGATGTTGGAAATGCTCCATTTTTACGGTGCCATACGTTCGCATGTTACGCGCAGGTTGTAATCGACGACGCGCTGGTGAAGCGATTGTCTACGGGCAAGCAAGCCGTTTTCATTATTTTCCAGTCTGAGGAGGCCGGTATCGGCATTCCGATTTCACTCAGCGGGTTTGAAAAGGCTGTTGCTGCACTGCAATAAATTCAATGACCATTGAGCTTTGCAGATCCGAAGATGAACGGGCGATAGCGATGACATTCAGTGGGGGTTCAAAGCCGGGCTGGCATAACTGGGGTCATGAGTTGAGCACCGGCTCCTTCCGGTCCTGATGAAAGGCCTACGCCCATGAAACGCATCATTCTCGCTGTTGCAACTGCCACGACCTTGATTGCTACAGCTGGTTTCGCCAACGCGGAATCGCGCTCGTATTGGAACAATGGCGGCTCGGGCGAGCGCCGTGAAGCACGCCAGGAATCCGCCATCGAACAAGGCCGCCGAAACGGCTCAATAACGGGTTCCGAGTACCGCTCACTGCAAGCCGAACAAGCTCGCATTGATGCTTTGCAGAACCGTGCGAAAGCCGACGGTCGCGTTGATCGCCGTGAAGCCGCTCAGATCGCACAGGCTCAGAACAATGCCGCGCGTCACATTGCGCAGGAAAGCAATGACAGTCAGCGCCGTGGCTCATGGTTCCGCCGCTGGTGGTAATTGAAAAGGCTTAATTTTGGTTGGCCGATCGGCCGCCGAGCCTGGCCGTGGCGATACGCACTCAGTACTCTCCTTAACATCTTGGTCACCTTCCCCAGAGGTGACCTTTTTGTTGGGTGCGCACCATCTGGGCAGGTGTTACGCCTCAAGGGTTCAAGATTTTTTTTACGTTTACGGCGATACGGGGCGGCTATTTAGGTAATTGGTAACTACGCATGGCTAGGGTTTCGGCAAGTCATTTTGCTTAAGCCCGCGGTGAGTTTTCATGAGCCTTACAAACACTGTTGCATTCTCAGAAATTTTTACTCGCGGCACAATTAGCAACACCGATGTTAGTGCGCTGCGACGGTCATTTTACGACGATGGCGCGATTACGGCTGAAGAAGCCGAGCAACTCTTCAAACTTAATGATACCTGCCGCGTTTCTGACATCGACTGGGCGGACTGCTTCGTCGAAATGCTCACGGACTATGTAGTGCATCAGGTGAAGCCAGAAGGCTATGTCACCGCTGAAAATGCGTCGTGGCTCATAGCGCGAATTTCTAAAGACGGCCGCATCGAGAGCAAGACTGAACTCGAGTTGGCCATCAACATTGTTGACAAAGCACGTTGGTGCCCACCGAGCTTGGTGACACTCGCGCTTGAGCAAGTGAAATGCGCTGTCATCAATAATGAAGGGCCATTGCGATCGGGCAAATCGATGACCGCGGGCATGGTCACTGAAAGCGAAGTTGAATTGCTTAAGCGGATTCTTTATGCGTTCGGCGGCGAAGGCAACATAGCGATTACGCACACTGAAGCGAGTATTCTGTGCGAAATCAATGACGCGACGGCAGGGGCAGAGAATGCCGAGAGCTGGCGCGATCTGTATGTGAAGGCCATGGCTAATGCCGTGATGTCGGCGTCGGGTTACAAGGTGCCGTCGCGTGAGCAAGCGTTGGCGCGGGAAATGTGGCTTGAACGGCGAGGCGAGGCGGGTCCGGCCGCCGCGTTTGGAAGCATAATTGGCTCGGGCCTTGGCGGCGTGCTGGCGGCATATCGTGAATTGTCTGGCGAAGAACAAGCCATGGCACAGCTCGAACGGCAGAGAATTGAAATTATTACAGCCGAGGAAGTGACTCCGGCCGAAGCGAATTGGATCTCGCAGTTGCTCAATCGGGACGGTAGGTTGACGCCGAACGAGTTGGCATTGGTCGAATTCCTCAAAGAAAATAGCCCGAAGGTCGCATCTGGGCTGCTCACAAGCCTCAATCGCCCCCAATCAGCGGCATAAGTGCCGCAACATCGCCCCCCCCCTGTATCACAGGCAATTCAACAGGATTGTAACTGGGTTGCGCAGGCCGCCCTTGCCATCATCAGTCGCCGGTCTCTATGGTCTGGCTATGGTCGCTGATCTGCCACCTCGTAAATTGGGTGGTGGTTTCGTGCGCCCCAAGAGACAGATGGGATGGACGCCGAATGACTGTGAAGGACAGGGCGCGGGACAGAGTTCCCCGTAGCCGAGGCCGAATGGCCGCTACCGATATCAACGATCCGCAGTATTTTCATAAAGTCGTCGACTGCCAATATGCGTGCCCAGCGCATACGCCTGTGCCGGAGTACATCCGGCTGATTGCCCGTGGCCAATATGATCAAGCCTACATGCTCAATTGGGAAAGCAATGTCTTTCCGGGCATTTTAGGCCGCGTGTGTGACCGTCCCTGTGAGCCCGCGTGTCGGCGTGGCCGCGTACAGACGGGCAACGAGATCAACGCCAAAGATCCAAGCATTAAAAACCCTGAACCCGTCGCCATCTGTCGCCTGAAGCGCGCTGCGGCTGATAACAAGGGCGATGTCAGCGGTTTGATGCCGACAATGGAGCCGACGAAGAACGGAAAGCGTGTCGCGTTGATTGGTGGTGGGCCTGCCTCGCTCACTGTCGCACGCGATTTGCTACCGCTGGGGTATCAGGTCACACTGTTTGAAAAGGACACCAAAGGCGGCGGCCTTATGCGGACGAACATCCCTTCATTCCGTTTGCCGGGCCCCGTGCTTGACGAAGAAGTCGACCGTATTCTTAGCTTTGGTATTGAGCGCCGCTTCGGCCACGAGGTGACGAGCCTTAAGGCCGTGCTGGCAGAAGGTTTTGACGCAGTTTTCGTTGGTACAGGTGCGCCTCGCGGGAAAGACCTCAATATTCCTGGCCGCCAAGAAGCAACCAAGAACATTCATATCGGCATCGATTTTCTGACCTCGGTTGCCTTCGGGCATGTTGAGAAAGTCGGCAAGCGTGTCGTGGTCATTGGCGGTGGCAATACCGCCATGGATTGTTGTCGAACCGCATTGCGACTCGGCGCTGATAGCGTATCGGTGACGGTCCGTAGTCCGCGCAAAGTGATGAAGGCGTCGGAGTGGGAAATTAAAGACGCGCTGCATGAGGGCATTCCGATCCTCGACAATCATGCGCCAAAGGAGTTTGTGATCAAAGGTGGAATGCTTGCGGGTGTCGTGTTCGAGAAGATGCGTGAGAATGGCGTGGACGGCAAAGGTCGGCCAAAACTCGAAGCCACAGGTGAATTTGTTACTATTGACTGCGACGACGTGCTGATGGCGATTGGGCAGGATAACGCTTTCCCTTGGATCGAGCGCGATCTTGGCATTGAGTTTGGCGAATGGGATATGCCGGTCGTGGACAAGACGACCTTCCGCTCGACCAATTCAAAGGTATTCTTTGGCGGTGACGCCGCATGGGGACCTGAGAACATCATTTGGGCTGTCGCGCATGGCCATCAGGCGGCGATTTCTATTGATGCTGCTTGTCAGGGACGTTCGCTGACTGAGCGTCCAAAGCCAGGTACAACGCTTATCTCGCAGAAGATGGGTATCCATGAATGGTCGTATAAGAACGACTACAGCAAAGATAATCGCGTTTCGGTCCCGCATGCTGACGTTGAGTCGTCGAAGCGTAACATCAAAATGGAAGTCGAACTTGGCTTTGATGTGCAGCGGGCGCTTAAGGAAGCTGAACGGTGCCTCAACTGCGATGTGCAGACGATTTTTGAAACTAAACTGTGTATTGAGTGCGATGCATGCATGGACATCTGCCCGGTCGATTGCATCAACTTCCTTGAAAATGATGAAGAAGGCCATCTGCGGTTGGCGTTGCGTGTGCCGGCTCTCAATGCGGCGCAAGACATTTACGTTTCGACTGAGCTCAAGACTGGGCGAATCATGGCGAAAGACGAAGATGTCTGTCTGCATTGCGGGCTCTGTGCCGAGCGTTGCCCGACGGGCGCGTGGGATATGAAGCAATTTTTCTATGCCGAACCGCAGGCCGCGAAAGCGTGTCATGCGACACACAACAAATATCTGGTGGGGTAATGCGCCGATGAGCGGCATCAACGATTTCGTCGTAAAATTTGCGACGGTGAATGGGTCTGGCTCGGCGAGTGCGAACACGATGTTCGCGAAGACGCTGTTCCGGATGGGCATTCCCGTCAGTCCGAAAAACATCTTCCCTTCAAACATCCAGGGCCTTGCGACCTGGTACGAAGTGCGAGTCTCGGAGAAGGGATACCTCGCGCGACGTGCGGGCATCGACCTTATGGTGGCAATGAATCCGCAGACCTATGCGGAAGATCTGGCTGCCGTCGTGCCTGGCGGATGGTTGATGTATGACAGCACAATGCCGCGCAAATGGGCGAGGGATGACATCACCGTTTTGGCGATGCCGATCGCGCAGATGTGCGCGAAGAAGTGGTCAGACCCTCGGCAACGCCAGCTGTTTAAAAACATGGTCTATGTGGGCGCGCTTACGGTGTTGCTTGAGATGGACATGGACGTCGTCAAAACCGTTGTCGGCGATCAACTCAAGGGCAAAGAGAAGCTGGTCAACGCCAACATGGAAGCGTTGGAGCTTGGTCGCGCTTATGCGAAGGAGCATTTTCAATGCCCATTGCCGATTAAGGTACGGCACGCTGATGGTGCCAAAGGCAAAATTCTTGTTACTGGCAATGAGGCGGGTGGCTTGGCTGCGGTTTATGCCGGAGCGACGGTTTGCGCGTGGTATCCGATTACGCCGTCAACCTCGTTGGCTGAAGGCTTTGAAAAACACGCGAAGCGTTTGCGCAAAACAAAAGATGGCAAAAATCTTTATGCCATCGTGCAGGCCGAAGACGAGTTGGCCGCAATTGGTGTGGCTATCGGCGGTGGGTGGAATGGGGCCCGTTCGTTCACAGCGACGAGCGGTCCCGGCATTTCATTGATGAGCGAGTTCTTAGGGCTTGCGTATTTCGCTGAAATTCCAGTGGTGTTGTTCAACATCCAGCGCGGCGGGCCGTCGACCGGCATGCCAACACGCACGGGGCAGCCTGACATCACGATTTGCGCGTATGCAAGCCACGGCGACACAAAACATGTGCTGTTATTCCCGTCAGACCCGACGGAATGTTTCTCGATGGGGGCGGATGCGTTTGATTTGGCGGAGCGTTTGCAAACACCAGTGATGGTGCTGAGTGACCTTGATATTGGGATGAATGATTGGGTGTGTGATCCGTTCCAGTGGGACGACACGCGCGTTCTCGATCGTGGTAAGGTGCTAGATGCGGCGGCGCTCGAAGGTTTCAAAGACAAGCGCGGACAACCGTGGGGTCGGTACCTTGATGCGGACGGCGACGCGATCCCGTATCGGACATTGCCTGGCACGCATGCAACGATGGGCGCGTTTTTCACGCGCGGCACAAGCCACGACGAGTATGCACGCTACACCGAGGATGGGACTATTCACGCTCGCATGGTCGACCGCATATTGCGGAAATTTGGTACGGCGGCGAAATTGGTGCCGCGGCCTGAGATTGTTACGCGAGATACCGCTTGCCGAACTGGCGTGATCTATTTTGGCGCAACGCGACCCGCTGTACTTGAAGGGCTAGATGAATTGGCTGCGCGTGGCATCATGCTCAATTCGATGCGGCTCAAAGCGTTTCCTTTCGGTGACGAAGTGAAAGCGTTCTGCGCTGCGCATGAGCGGATCTTTGTGATCGAACAAAATCGCGATGCGCAGATGCGGTCGCTGTTGATGGTCGAGGCGGGCGTGCCGCAAGAGAAACTGATTGCGACGCTCAGCTACGACGGCACACCCATGACGGCCGCGTTTGTGCGCGAAACGATCTTGAAGCATATGCAGCCTGCAAAAGCGCAGGCGGCGGAGTAGACAGGTGGCGAGCTTTTCCTCCGAAGAACGTGACGTATTGCTTGCGGTCAAAGGTGTTGGCCCGACAGTTGTAATGCGGCTTGAGCAAATGGGCATCAGCAGCCTCAAAGAACTCGGCATGCGGCAGGCGGAGACCATTTGCGCCGAGGCTGCAGCGAGCTTGGGCAGTACGTGCTGGAAGAATAGTCCTCAGGCTAAATCGGCAATTGCGGCTGCAATCGCGGTCGCGAAAATACATACCAGACCAAAGAGAACTTCGTCATGAGCTACATTGCAAAGCCAGTCGCCCACCATCCGGCGCTGAAGCGGAATGAACTAGGACTGACGCATCGTGACTACGAAGGGTCCATGTCAACGCTTTGTGCCGGTTGTGGGCATGACAGCATCACGGCTTCGATCATTGAGGCGTGCTTCGAGCTTGATCTGCCGGCGCATCGCATTGCCAAGGTTTCCGGGATCGGCTGCTCCTCGAAAGCCCCAACATACTTCCTTGGACGCAGTCACGGGTTCAACTCGGTACATGGACGCATGCCGTCAGTGACGACGGGCGCGGCGATGGCGAACCGGGATCTTGTCTACATTGGCGTGTCGGGAGATGGCGATACGGCGTCGATCGGGCTCGGGCAATTTTGTCATGCCGTGCGGCGCGAACTGAACATGACTTACATCGTTATGAACAACGGCTGCTATGGTCTGACGAAGGGTCAGTTTTCGGCGACGAGTGACAAGGGCTCTCCGTCGAAAAAGGGCGAAGCTAACCCATTTGCCGGCATCGACCTATGTCAGATGGCGATCCAGCTCGGCGCTGGCTTTGTGGCGCGCTCCTTTTCGGGCGATAAGAACCAGTTGGTGCCGCTGATTAAAGCGGCGATTGCCTACAAGGGCTTTGCGTTCCTGGATGTGATTAGCCCATGCGTGACGTTTAACAATCATGATGCGTCGACCAAGAGCTATACGTACGTGCGCGCACACAATGAAGCGGTTGGCAATCCGCTGGACTTCGTGGAAAGCAAGGAAGAGATCACGGCAGACTATGCCGAGGGGACCTCGGCAGTGATCGACATGCACGATGGCTCGAAACTGATGCTGTACAAAATTGACGGTGGACATGACGCGACGGACGCGGACGAGGCGATTTCGCTCATCCGTAGCCGGGCCAAGACTGGGCAGATTGCGACCGGGCTACTCTACGTCAACAAGGATCAGAATGAATTGCATGACGTGCTCGCAACTGATCCGCGACCGCTCAATTCTATTCCGCAAGCCGAACTGGTTCCTGGCGCAAAGGCGCTAGAGGCGATTAACGCGCGGCTGCGCTAGTTTGACGACAGCTTGATGACAAAGACCGGACGCGCGCGCAAATATATCCATTGCGTGCGCGTTTATGTTTGATGTAACCGGTGAGCGATCTTACAGCTTGGACAAGAGCGATATGAGCGTTACGATTTATCACAATCCGCAGTGCGGAACATCGCGCAATACACTGGCGATGATCCTGAATGCTGGGATTGAACCGGAGGTGATTGAATACCTCAAGACGCCGCCAGATCGGGCAACACTTGTGGCGCTGATCAAACGTATGGGTGTGTCGGTGCGCGATGTTTTACGCGAAAAGGGTACACCGTTCGCGGAGCTTGGGCTCGGCGAGCCGTCGCTCACTGATGCGCACTTGATTGACGCAATGCTGGCGCATCCCATTCTGATTAACCGCCCGATCGTTGTGACTGAGAAAGGCGTGAAATTATGTCGGCCTTCTGAAGTCGTGCTCGACTTGCTGCCTACGCCACAGACGAGGGCATTTGCGAAGGAAGATGGGGAAGTCGTTGTTGATGCGACGGGGCGACGCGTGACGAAGGGTTGACTGAGATGCCGTTTTCATTGTCGCGCCGGATTGTTGCTGAAGCGCTCGGATCAGCGTTGCTGGTCGCTGCGGTTGTAGGTTCCGGGATCATGGCGCAACGTCTGGCAGGTGGGAACGATGCGTTGGCGCTGTTGTGCAACACCGTTGCGACCGGTGCGGCACTGGTTGTGCTTATTTCGCTATTTGGGCCAATTTCTGGTGCGCACTTCAACCCCGTCGTGAGCTTTGTGATGTGGCTCAATCGCGAGCAATCGGCGGGTGACGCCGTTCGCTATGTTACTGCGCAGGTTGGTGGAGGCGTTTGCGGCTCGATTTTGGCGCATTTAATGTTTGGCTTGCCTGCGATTTCTCTGTCCAAGACTGAGCGGATTGGAGCGGGATTGTGGCTTGCGGAAGCCGTGGCGACCGCAGGGTTGCTCATGACCATTTTGATTGGTCGTCGTGTATCGCCCGGAAACTTGTCCGTCCTCATCGGACTGTACATCACGTCAGCCTATTGGTTTACGGCTTCGACATCGTTTGCCAATCCGGCAGTGACGATTGCGCGCTCGCTCTCTGACACTTTTGCGGGGATTTCTCCCGCGAGCATTGGTTGGTTCATTGTGGCGCAGATTTGTGGCGCCGTAGCCGCATTGGTCCTATGCGGTGGTTCCTTGAGTCACCGTCGGCGGTTGCACGGTAAAACCAATCGAACTACCGCGATTGCACGCGCATGGCTACGGTGACGAGTTGTCGATTGCCCTTGATAGAGATGCGCGCGTACACTTTGGGGGTACTTCTATTATCCTCTCATTCTGCTAAGGACTTTGCCGTGCCGAGTTGGCGCATGTGGTTGCCACCTGCCTTCGAGAAGCCGCGCATGCGGTACTATGCGCTTGGGCATGGCGTATCGGTGCTGGGTGGGTGGATACAAAGCACGGCGCTGGCGTGGCTGGTGTTTCGGCTCACGGGCTCGGTGTCGATGCTGGGTGTGATGGGATTCTTGTTACAGATTCCGTTTTTGCTGCTCGGCCCCGTGACCGGGATGGTGGTTGACCGTGTGCCGCGGCTTACGCTTCTGGTGATCATTGACGCGGCGATCATCGCGCTGTCGTTTGTTTTGGCAGCGCTCGCTTGGTTCGATGTGCGGAGCGTTTGGCCCTACCTCGTGGCTGCCGTGCTACAAGGCACTTTCAACGCCTTCGAGATGCCGACGCGACAGGCGCTGTTGGCTGTTATTGTTGAAGAGCGTGCGTTGCAGCCGAGCGCACTCGGCGTGAGCGCGACATTGTTCAATGCGGGGCGCTTGGTTGGGCCGGCGATTGCTGGGCTACTGCTACTCTATGTGTCGGAGGCGTGGTGCTTCATCGCAAATGGTCTGTGTACCATGGTGATTATCTGGTCGCTCTATGCGATGCGGTTGCCGAAAGAAGAAGTTGCGCCACAACCTGCATCGGGACGCGTTGGGTTTATGGACTCTCTCTCCACGCTGGGTAAGCTTCCGGCCGCGCGGTACTTGTTGCCGATGATGGCGTGTATTGGGCTGTTCGGCGTGCCGTATGTGCACTTGATGCCGGCCATTGCTGCCGAGTTTTTTCAAGGCAGTTCGTCGACGTTTGGGTTGATGATGAGTGCGTCGGGATTTGGTGCGTTTGCTGCGGCATTGTTTCTATCAATGCAGCGCAATACCAACCTCCAGCGCAAGCTTGTAACTTGGGCGCCGATGGCGCTCGGGCTCGCGTTCGCGCTGTTCGCGCTTTCACGGACGTTGTGGTTGTCATTGCCAATGCTGGTGGTGATTGGAGCTTCTGTGATGTGCTCAGCGAATGCCACCAACGTGCTGTTGCAGCAGTCCGTATCGGACGCGTGGCGCGGACGTGTTGTGGGGCTCTATGCTATGTCGTTTCAGGGGCTTGGGCCGATCGGTACGTTGCTATCGGGCACAGTTGCAAGCTGGGTTGGATTGTCCCCCATGCTGCTCATCAACGCGTTGCTGATATTTAGCGCGGCGGCGGTATTGACGCTGAAGTTGAAAGCGCGTCCCGACGTGATGGCGACCATTGGTGTCGAGCCGACGTAAACTACACGTGCACACAATCGCCTTGCGATACCTCAAGCAATTTTGTTGGCAGATATTGCTAAACGCAGTGCTTCAAGTTCGGCTTCGAGCGACGAAACATCTGATCCTAGGCGCTCATGCTTGATCTTGAGCGCCGCCATGCGCAGCCGCAACGAGCCGCCGTCGTTTGCCAGATCCGACCAATTCTTTTTACGAATGATGTCGACAGCGGCTGGCTTGATGCCCCGCGTCGTCCGCGGGTTCGTTGCTTTTAAGTTCGCAGTCTGATCGTCGTCCTTCATGCAGTACGCTCACACACTCACAATTACGCAGACGCTACCGTTTCCTTGCGACGACAGCAAGTTCAACCGTTCGTGGGGGACTCGCTATTTACGCTTGTTGGGCTTTTGGGGTTCAGTGCCGCTAAAAGCATAGTTGAGCATCTTGGCTGCAAGTTGTGCTGCAAGGAAGTCGTAAGCATGGAAGCCTTTGATGGGGGCAAATTCAACCAGATCCATTCCAACAATTTCACCGGCGGTTTCACAGGCGCGGCGCAGAATTGCCAAGGCGGTCATATACGTCATGCCCCCGGGCACAGGTGTCCCGGTCGCAGGCATGATGTTACTATCGAGCCCGTCGATATCGAAGGTGATGTAAACCGGGCGCCCCTTCAACGGCTTGAGCAACGCCTTGATGTCCCAGTCGGTTTGATCTTTAGCAAAGGCAACATGGATGCGCTTTTTGTTGGCTTCGTAGTATTCGGCCTCGGGCTTCGAAAAAGCGCGAATCCCTGCTGAGACTAGGGTAATATTTTCGTGCCCAGGTTGATCGAGTACGCGGCGCATGGCGGCTGCGTGGGAGTAGTTTTCGCCTAGATAGCCGTCGCGTAGATCCCAATGTGCGTCGAGTTGAAGAACGACGAGATCTTTTGGGTAGCGGCGAACTACCGGACGAATGGCGCCGGCAGTAATTGAGTGCTCTCCACCAAGAACAAATGGGACTTTGCCCGCGGCTAGTGTGGCTTCCACGAGTTGCTCAACTTGCTTCAAAGCTGCTTCAGCTGATTTTGCAATCTTGGGTTCGCGCACGGCGGCAATGCCATAGTCGATATATGGTTCGCGCCAGAGCTCCTCGTCCCAGAGCTCGAGTTGATGGCTCGCCTGCATGATGGCCTTGGGGCCTTGATTGGTGCCGCCACCATAGGAGACGGTCGCTTCATATCCGAATGGAATCACGACAACGCGGGCTTTTTCGGGCGCGTTGGCGTCGAGTCGCAGGGGGTCTAGGAAGCTCTCGTCGCCCGGAAGATAGTCGAGCGTCGTTTTGTTGTTTGCGGCCATGGTGGCTGTTCCTAATTAATCGCTCGGTTTGCTTTCGGCACTGGTCAAAACTGGGCCGCGATTGTGTCCGACGCTTTCGGTGCCATACATGGAGAGCATCGGCGCGTCTTGCAGAATGGCTTGTTCGTAGGCACCGAATCCGTTGAATCGACCGGCGATGGCGCGACCATAAGCGCCGATGTTGCCGATTTCGATATAGTCTCCTTCGCGGATTGTCGCGGGCAACATAAATGGGCCTGCCATGCGATCGATGGAGTCGCAGGTTGGTCCCCAAAATGAGAAAGGTTCGAGCGCGTCGGACCGGTCGCCGCCTTTGCGGACAACGCGGACGGGATAGACCCAGTTCAAATGCGCGGCATCAAAGAGTGCGCCATAGGCTCCGTCGTTGATGAATAGCTCGTTACCGCGACGTTGATTAACGCGAACAATCAAGCTTTCTGCTTCCGACACAAGTGCGCGGCCTGGTTCGGCCATCAGGCGGCAACTTTCACCGACAGGCAGCTTTTCGAAACCCTCGCGGATGGCATCCATAAAGCTCGAAAGCGGTTCAGGGCGCGAGTGAGCGTAGATGGACGGGAAGCCGCCGCCAACGTCGACGCGGTCGAGCACAACACCTGCTTTGACGATCAGGCTACCGACATCTTCTAATGCGCGGCGATAGGCGTCGGGGGTGACGGTTTGCGAGCCGACGTGGAATGTGATGCCGAGCTTGCGG
>JABFRJ010000416.1 GCA_013141255.1 Hyphomicrobiaceae bacterium | reverse complement strand
ATGGGCTGAGACCAGGATGTATTTGTGTGGTTGCAACTTGAGTTCGGCGACGGCTTTAGAGCGATCGATGCCCGGACGGTAGTGGTTTAGCACTTCGAACATGGGACTGCCGGTTTTGATGATGCGATCAGCCGGAATGCCCTCGCGCAGCAGGTAGTCGCGCGCGATGCTTGAATACGTCAGGTTGATGTCGGCCACGTGGTCGACGATGCGGCGATTGATTTCTTCGGGCACGCGGAAATCGAAGCAGCGGTTGCCGGCCTCCATGTGGAAGATCGGTATTTTACGGCGCTTGGCGGGAATGGCGGCGAGGCAACTGTTGGTATCGCCGAGGATGAGGAGAGCGTCGGGGGTATTCTTTTCGAGCACCTTGTCGACTTCGATAATAATGCGGCCAATGGTCTCGGCGGCGGTCGCGGCGGCCGCACCGAGGAAGATATCTGGCTTGCGCAACTCAAGATCACGGAAAAAGATTTCGTTGAGTTCGTAATCGTAGTTCTGGCCGGTGTGGACGATGGTGTGGTCGGTGTGCTCGTCGAGCCGGGTCATAACGCGGGAGAGGCGGATGATCTCGGGGCGGGTGCCGACAACCGTCATGACCTTGAGGCGGGACATATCAAACCTTGTGCGTGATGGTATCGGGTTTCTGTGGATTGAACAATTCGTTGGCCCACAATACGCAGACCAGGAGGCTGTTGCCGACGTTGGTCACATCGTGAGACCAGCCGGGCACGGTTTCGACAACGATTGGGGTTGTGCCGGTGGTGCGGATTTCGTGGACGGCGTCTGAGATAATGTGGCGAAACTTGAAGAGAGCCTCGCCTTGGACGACGAGAAATTTTTCGGTCTTGGTGTGGTGGTAATGGCCGCCGCGGGTGATGCCGGGATGGGCGGTGAAAACCGAGACTTGGCCTGCCGCGTCGGTTTTTACAAATTCGCTGAACCAGCCGCGCTGGTCTTCATGTTTGACTAGAGGATATTGAAACGCTGCTGTTGGTAATGCGCTGACGTAGGTTGCGTAGAGTGCGCGCTCCAGCCCTGTGCCGACGGTATCGACTAAGTTTTGGTCGCGTTTTGCGCGGAAGCCTTGGATGGTTGCTGCTAAGGCTCCGACGGTGGTGGGATAAATGGGGCTCACGTCGCGCATACCGCTCTCGCGCTCTGGCTTGGCAAGTATGGCGAGAAATTTTTCTATGACGTCGTCGACATAGACCAATGTGACCGGCGCATTTGGATCGTTGATTTGAATTGGCAATCCGAGCGCCGTGTTATGACAGAAGGTGGCGACGGCGGAATTGTAGTTGGGTCGGCTCCACTTGCCGAAGACGTTGGGCAGGCGGAAAATGCTGACGATGCTGCCGGTCTTTTGGGCGTGATCCAATAGTACGCGCTCGGCTGCGATTTTGGAGCGACCGTAGGCGGTATCTTCAGGGGCGCGCGATGAGGAGGCAAAGAGGATTGGCGCGGTATTGCCAGCTTGGCTGAGTGCGGTGATGAGGGCTTCGGTAGTGCCGACATTGCCGGTTGTAAATTCGACGTCGTCTTTGGGACGGTTGACGCCTGCGAGGTGGATGACTGCATCGGCTGAGGCGACGATTGCGTTCAGCTCCTCGCTGGTTGTCTCGCGCGTGGTGGGCAGGGGGACGTAGAGGCCCGTCTCTTTCAGGCGAACGCAGACGTTGCGACCGATGAAGCCGTCAGCGCCGGTGATTGCTATTTTTTTCATGGGCGCTGTCCTTATTCGTCTTCGTCTGGATTTTCACCGGCCAGGACGCGACGCATGAAATCAAGTTTTTCGATTTTTACTTTGGTGGCTGCAACGTTGATCAGGCCTGAGTTGTCAGAGTTGTAATCCTCGGTTTCTGACAGCTTGGTTTCGCCCACGTCGAAGTAGCTGGCGTAGTTAAGGTCGCGATTGTCGGGCGGCACGCGGAAGAAGTCGCCGAGGTCTTTGGCGATGACCATTTCCTCGCGGCTGAGCAAGGTTTCATAGCGCTTTTCGCCGTGGCGGGTGCCGATGACGGTGATGGGATGATCTGGCACGCCCATCAATTCGGTGACGGCGCGGGCGAGGACGCCAATTTTTACGGACGGCGCTTTTTTGACGAACAGATCACCATTGAGGCCGTGCTGGAAGCCAAAGATCACGAGGTCAACGGCTTCCTCGAGAGACATGATGAAACGCGTCATGTTCGGGTCGGTGATTGTGATCGGGCGCTTGGCGCGGATCTGCGACACAAACAATGGTACGACTGAACCGCGGGAGGCGAGTACATTGCCGTAGCGGGTCCCGCAGATCGTTGTGCGTGCCGCGTCGACGTTGCGCGATTTGGCGATGAATACTTTTTCCATCATCGCTTTGGAGACGCCCATCGCGTTCACGGGGTACACGGCCTTGTCGGTTGAGAGGCAGACAACGCGTTTGACGCCGTTGGCGATGGCAGCTTCGAGGACATTGTCGGTGCCAAGGACGTTGGTGCGGACGGCTTCCATCGGGTGGAATTCGCAGGAGGGGACTTGTTTTAGTGCGGCCGCGTGGAAGATGAAGTCTACGCCGCGTGTGGCACTTAAAAGCGTGCGGTCATCGCGGACATCGCCGATGTAGTATTGCAATTTGGCATCGCGAAAACGGCGGCGTTGATCGTCCTGCTTTTTTTCGTCACGGCTGAAAATGCGAATCTCTTTGATGCCAGTTTTCAGGAATCGGCGCAGCACGGCATGTCCGAAAGAGCCGGTGCCGCCGGTGATAAGGAGGGTTTTGCCGTCGAACATATGCACCTCAGATTACAGTCGCCATGTGAATCGGGTGGCGACAGGAATTGCGCTCGAAGCGCACAATCAAATAATGTAAACGGCGTTGAATTTTTGAGATTTCCAAAGCCTATGCGATGATCGGGATCAGCACCATTATCGCTGTCATGTGTCAAGGCGGGTTCGCTGTATTTTGACCTGTTGTGGATTAAAGCGTGGAGGGCTTGCTTTAAATCGTTGATATATGCCGATAAGTAGGAAGCTCCTGAATTGACAGAGAGAACATTTACGATGGGTGACAGATTCGTTGGCGGGGTGAGCCGATACGGGCATCGATCTGGTGTTATTGATACCGATTCCGGCGATGCAAGTGGCCTTGGG
>JABFRJ010000286.1 GCA_013141255.1 Hyphomicrobiaceae bacterium | reverse complement strand
GCCACGTAGCAATGTTGTGCGATTCCGGCAATAGCGCTGAAAACAAACAGTTTCTGACCCCCAGCACCGAATGTGCAACGCAACAAAGCCACAATTGCGCAGTTACAGCCCATAAACAGTCGCCCGATCCTGGTCCTTAGACGCCACCAGTCGCGCCAAATCGACAATCACCTTGGCCTGCTTCCAGGTTGCATCGTCCTGCATCTTGCCATCGATCATGACCGCGCCGGTGCCGTCGGGCATCGCGTCCAGGATCTTCTTCGCAAACGCAACTTCCTTCGGATCAGGGCTGAACACAGCCTTCGCAATCTCGATCTGCGTCGGATGCAGTGACCACGCCCCAACGCAACCCATCAAGAACGCGTTGCGGAACTGCGCCTCACATGCCGCCACATCCGAGAAATCCCCGAACGGCCCGTAAAACGCTTTGATTCCGTGCGACACGCAGGCGTCCACCATGCGTGCAAACGTGTAGTGCCAGAGATCCTGCTGATAGAACGTGCGCTTGCCCAAGCCGTCATCGTCAGCCAGCACGCCATAGCTCGGATGCCCGCCACCAACCCGCGTCGTCTTCATCCCGCGCGACGCCGCCAAATCAGCCGGCCCCAAGCTCATCCCGTGCATGCGCGGGCTCGCCGCAGCGATAGCCTCGACGTTCTTCACCCCTTCCGCAGTCTCAAGAATTGCGTGAATGAGGATCGGCTTGCTGATCTTGTGCTTGGCTTCAAGCTGCGCCAGCAATTGATCGAGATAGTAGATATCCCAAGGCCCCTCGACCTTCGGCAGCATGATCACGTCAAGCTTATTGCCCGCCGCCGGCACGATCTGCAAAATATCATCAAGCCCCCACGGTGAATTGAGGCAATTGATACGCGTCCACAGCCCCGCAACCCCCGCCGCGCCGAAAGTGTTCTCCTGCGCCATCTTGATGAAGCCGGCCCGTGCCGCGTCCTTCTGATCAGCCGGGATCGCGTCTTCGAGATTGCCAAGCACCACGTCCACCTGATGCATTAGATCCTTGACCCGTCCGCGCAGTTTTTCATTCTGCGGCGGTACGAAATGGATCATGCGCTCAAGCTGCACCGGCAAAGCGCGATAGGGTTCCGGCGCACCGATAGCCAATGGCGCATAAAATTTGTGCGGCGTGCGAGTAGCGGTCATCAAGCCTCTCCGGGCGGATCAATTGTGCGCCGCAATGTAAGCCGCCCGCCCCCGCTGTCAATCAACACCAACAGCCAACCACACCGCTGGGCTTGCCACGACTCTACACGCCATCTCCTGGCTCAGCGTTCTTCGCACTTTTGTAAGCCGCCTTATCCCGCCGCAACACCCGCCGCGTCTCGCGCTGACCGTTCGCCGCACACACCACCACGTCAACAAAACCCTTCTCCACCACCGGATTGCGTAGCACCCGCGCCATCGGCCGCGCCGCCTTGAGTTGCCGATCAAACGTCACCGCCAAATAGGCATAGGGCTCATCCTCGAACGGGACATCCGCCCCCTTCAGTGCCTTATGCGCCGTCGACCGTGCCAACCGGACCGAGAAGTGACACCAATCGCTTGCAGTTAACGGACACGCCTGAAAATGCGGACAAGGGGCCAGCATTTCAGCACCCAACGCCAGGAGGGCCTCACGTGCCCGTAGAAGCCTTTTGAACCCATGAGGCGTCCCAGGCTCCACGATCAACAAAACGCTCTGAAATAGCCCTCTGAGCCCCTTTAAAAGCCCCTCCACCTCATCCTCGCCCAGCTCAGCCAGGACATAAGATAAAGTAACCAAGTCAGCGGCTTGAACGGGTTTGGTTAAGTCCAATCGCGTTAACGCTGCCCCCGTCAACGCCGCCAGCCGCGCATCAACCCAGTCAACCTCCGCACCACTTGCACGCACCAGCCCCTGCCCCAGCGCCCTCAACCGCCCATGCGGCTCCACCAACACCTGCTGCGCCAGCGACGACCACACCACCCGTGCCGCTAACGCCGCCGTCCCCGGCCCCGCCCCTAAATCCAACTGCGTGCGCGGCGCAAACTCCGGCACCACCTTCCGCACCGCATTCATCGCACTGACACACGCCGCATACGTCGCCGGCAACCGCGCGACCACATACGCCAGCGCCGCCGCCTCATCCCCAATCGCCCGGTCCGACGCTCCACCATCCCGATAGATCACACTCGACCGCGCCTGCGCCGCCTTCAATGGCGCCAACCCAACGCCCTCAAGCAGGCCCTGCAAATGGGCCCGCGCCGCGTCCGGCAACAACGGGCTTGCCCGCTCTGATGCAGACCTTAGCAACCCCACTTCAGCGACCCCACCATCAACTCCACCGCCGGTTCGACCACATCCACTGCTCCGGCGTCTCCCGAATCCAATCCTCAAACTGCCGCTGCATCGCAGCCGTGGTCTCGCGAATATCCGATCCCATATTCGCCGTCCTCGGCACCCGCAGCTCTTTCAGCTCAATCTGAAACCGGCTCTCGGTGCCGACCCGAATACAGCGCGCCATCCAGATCCGCGCCCCCACCCGCCGCGCGATCAACGCTGGCGCCACCACCGAGGGCGCCGGATGCCCGAAGAACGGCACCGGCAATCCCGTCCGATCATGCAAGTCCGCCACGATCCCGAGCCGCCCACCTTGCCGCACGTAATCCGTCATGATCCGCGCCGTGCGCTGGCTTTCTTCAACCGTCCCTTTGCCGAACAATCCGCCGGGATACAGCGCCTTCCGCTGCTCTCTCAAATAGGCATCCACGTAGGGGTTCTTCACCGTTCGAAAAATTGCCGCCGGCTCCGCACCCGCCAGCGTCAACGGCCAAATCGCCAGCTCCCAATTGCCCATATGCAGCGACACGCCGACCGCAGGCCCTAGCTTGTCTTTATAGCGGGAAAAAACCTTATCCGAGATGATCTCGATCCGCTCCGGCTCCTGCACCAGCCGATCAATCAGCATCGTCTCCGCCATCACGCGTCCGAGATTAGCCCACATCGCCCTGGCAATCGCCTCACGCTCCTCCGGCGTCTTTTCCGGAAACGCAATCGCCAGATTTTCCAGCGCCCTTTTATGCCGCCGCTGATAGGGCGCAATCCAACGCCATAACTTGGCTGAAATCCGCGCCGCCCGATCGATCGACAACGCTCGCAC
>JABFRJ010000306.1 GCA_013141255.1 Hyphomicrobiaceae bacterium | reverse complement strand
ACAATAAACTCGTCAACTCCGAGATCTGCCGCGTCAACCGCTTCAGCGCCGTGTCTTTCCCACTCGCCTCCTGGCTAACAAAATACTGCGCCAGCATGAAGATCGAGAGCAGCAATGTCAGCACCATCAGCAATGTCGACAACACGTCGACATAGGCCGGCCAAAACTCACCGTACGTTTCTCGCCGCCGTCCACGTCCGAGCGCCATACCTTCGTCTCCAACTCTACAATCGCGACGTGATCAACTGTCCAACATGCAACAATGGCTAAACAAACCTATCACCGCTGATTGGTTTTAAGATTGTGCGCCAGTTCCTTCAACGCCGCCGCCACTTCCGACTGTTGTGCGCTCTGTTCATCAACCCACTCCCGCACCACTTTTTGCTCGGCTCGCATCTGCCGCACCAGTTGATCCACGCCAACCGAAAGGTTGTGCACGTTGTCATCCCCTGGCAGTGGTCCGCCGCTCGCCTGCACGCCAAGTTTTTGCGATAGATCCGCCATCAGCACCTGCATATCTGAAAGCACAGTGATGAGTTGCCGATTGACGACATCGCTCCCCGCGGCTCCACCACCCGCCGGTGACAGCTCCGTAATCCCCGACAACCATTCTTCCAGCTCATTATAAAACCGTGCCTGCGCGTGGTTCGCCTGCAGCTCCAAAAATCCCAGGATCAACGACCCCGACAACCCCAAGAGTGACGCCGAGAACGCCGTACCCATGCCGCGCAAAGGTGCCGCCAATCCTTCCTTCAATTCTTGAAACACCATCGACGATTCCGCCGCGTTGGTATTGAGCGATCCAATCGTTTTGCCGACTTGCGTAATGGTTTCAAGCAACCCCCAAAACGTGCCGAGCAGTCCGAGAAACACCAGCAGCGACACCAGATACCGCCCCGTATCGCGCGCCTCGTCCAGCCTCGCACCGATACTGTCCATGATCGAGCGCATCGATGCGGTCGAGAGCGACAGCGCCCCGGTTCGATCACGCAACATCGTCGCCATCGGCGCCAGCAACATCGGCTGCTTGCCAGCTGTCAGCCCTGGATCAGAAATGCGAAATCCATTCACCCAGCGAATTTCCGGATAGAGCCGGAGCACCTGCATAAACGCGTAAATGATGCCAAACCCAAACACCGACACGATCAATCCGTTTAAAAACGGATTAGTCAGAAACGCACTCTTGATTTGCGGCAGGATCAACACAACCAGCATCCCAATCAGGATGCAAAAAATTGTCATATTGAGCAAAGCGCGGCGCGGCGATCCAAGCGTGCGATTAAATTGCACGGCCTGCGTGCGCTCCTGCGTCGTCTTAGCCATGCCAATCTCCACCCCGGGCGCATCTGTCCTAAGTGCGACCTTAGCGGAAACAACGACGTTCCGAAACCACGGCCTTCCGAAAACACAGCCTTCCGAAACTCGAAGTTCAACCTAGTCGGGTGACCTCCGAATAAGATCGAACCCAAGACCGAACCAAGCCAAGTGGCAATATTGCGGCAAACGGCGGGCAACGGCCCAATATGGTGCATGGATTGCCGACTACGCAGACGTACCTCAGCACCCAAGGTCTCGCGCTCTACTCTCCGCGCGCCTTTTTCAGCTCATCAATCATCATCCGCTGCACCGTTTGGTTGCCAGCGCACACTTCCCCCACGTCGAGCATATTCGCACCACCATCAAAGTCCGTGACGATCCCGCCCGCTTCCCTAACGATGATTGCGCCAGCAGCGATGTCCCACGCACCGAGATTGTGCTCCCAATAGCCATCAAATCGACCAGCGGCTGTCCACGCCAAATCGAGACACGCCGAACCCGTCCGCCGCAGCCCCGCTACCGACTTCATCATGTGGCCCGCTTCTCTATGGAATCGGTCATGATGCCCGCGCCCACGATGCGGAATGCCCGTCGTCATCAAACAATCATCCAGGGATTTCCGCGCCGACACGCGCAACCGGCGATCGCGCCCGGTCTTGTCTGTATAAAATGCGCCCTTGCCCTTTTCCGCCATGAACATCTCTTCCATGACCGGACTATAAACCAGCCCTGCAATGATCTGCCCCTCGCGCTCTAGTCCGATAGCAACCGCAAACAGCGGCATACCGTGCAGAAAATTGGTGGTGCCATCGAGCGGATCAACAATCCAGCGGTGCGTCTTATCCGCGCCCTCGACCGAGCCACGCTCTTCCATCAGAAACCCGTATCCAGGCCGCGCCTTACTCAACTCCTGGAACACAATATCTTCAGAGCGATGATCCGCCGCCGACACAAAATTCGCCGGCCCCTTGATCGAAACTTGCAGCTGCTCGACCTCACCGAAGTCGCGCGTCAAACTGCGACCAGCCTTACGCGCGGCACCCATCATCACAGTCATAAGCGGGGAGGCGGCCATAATAACTCCAAATAGGACGGCGCATTTCACCTGCTATGGCGCGCGCGGAATGACGGATCTCAAAGAGCAGCTCATCGCATAACCCCAATATCTTAAGCCCGCAAGTCCGCACCCGCCCGCGTGCTAAACTAAAAGTTGCTGAGACACATCACCAACCCCATCAATAGCATCACGGAAACCAGCAATGACCGATCTCATTCGCGTGTAAGTTGACTGGGCTCAATCCGGGTTCAAGTCTTACTATTTTAATGTCATGGCCGCATAGGCGGCCACCCAAGCAAGTATCCGTTGGTGCGAATTCGACATATCGCCCCACCCGCCACCAAGCGTCCAACCTCAAACCGCACTGACCCGATACCGAACACCTAAGCTATGTCGCTCGCCCGGCTCCACCGTCACGGCGCGGCGGCCGATATTGGCGCTCTCAATACAGAGATACGTCCGCTCGCCCCCCGGCGGCACATCCGGCATCTTCGCAGCCGACGCCCCCGCATTCCAAACCACCGTCGACGCCCCACCACGACGCAAAATATCAATCCGCCGCTTCAGCACCGGATCAATCAGCGCTAACGCGTCCGGCGTCTCATCAAAGTGCGCATTCGTCTCAGCCGGTATTGTCAAATCACCGCTTTGAATGTTCGCTGCATCATTCTGCGTCCGGTCCCGATACCAATATCCATCCAACCCGACGACACGCACCTGCCCCACATCGCCAACGGCAAAATAGGTATGCAGCGCCTCCGTCAGCGGCAACGGTTGATCCTCTAACGGCTCAGTGGTCAAT
>JABFRJ010000042.1 GCA_013141255.1 Hyphomicrobiaceae bacterium | reverse complement strand
CGCCCCCGACCTAATTGCTGAAGTTGGCCATCGCATCGCACGTCTCAGGCTCTAACGTGGCCCCGCCGCAACAGCGGCCAACTTTGCGCGGTTTTTCACGCGCTCGCGATGCAAAATATAGAGCCCTGATGCAATCACCACCGCCGCCCCAATCAGCGTATACCGATCTGGCACATGCCCAAAAATCGCATAGCCAAAAAACGCATGTGTCATGAGGCTCAGATACACAAACGGAGCGAGCGTTGACGCAGGCGCAAAGCGATACGCCACGATAAATAAATAGTGCCCAATCGCCCCAAAAATTCCAATCGCAAACATCACAGCTAGCGTCAAAGGATCTTTCGGCCAAACCCAATCCACAATGGCAAAGGGAGCCACAAAGTAGGTTCCCATGAACAGCGAGTAAAACAGCGTCGTCTCCGAACTATCATGCCCACTCAGATAGCGCGTAACAATGATAAAAAATGCGTATGACAGCATGCACAAGAATGCGAGAATAAAGGCTGGTTCAAACGCCTCAGCACCCGGCCTCACCGCAATAAGAATGCCACCAAATCCAACCGCAATGGCAATCATCCGCCGCCACCCAACCCACTCACCCAGTAACGGCCCGGCCATCAGCGCAACAGTCAATGGCGCTAAAAACTGGATCGTCGCCGTCTGATCAAGTCGCAAGTATTTGAGTGAAAGAAAATTGAAAGCTGTCGACAGCAACAACAGTGTCGACCGCACAAGCTGCAAACCAATCCGGTTCGATTTAAGCAACCGCGGCACCGACACCACGCCCAACACAGCGACGATAGCCAACAGCTGTCCAAGGAACCGCACCCAAACCACCTGGGTCGCGGGTAACTGTCCAATCGAAAGCAGATACTTTCCCGAGGCATCAATCAGCGAAAAGAACAATGTCGCGATGCAGACCAGAGCAATGCCCCGCAGCGGTCGATCCGCTCGGGAATCGGTATGCTGCGCATTGGGAGCACGCTCGGGCGGCAGCTTCTCAACCACAGCCCGGTCCCCTCCGCCATCCCTAGATTCCACGCTCAATGCTCGTTGCATACCCTCAGCGCTGTCCCGCTATCTACCCCACCAGCTACGACAGCCCGTGGCGACGAATCCCTCCATTTACCATGGAGTTCAGTCCATGACGCTGCAGTACAAAGGTCCACACACCGACCAAAACTGCATAGCTTGCGACTGATGAACCCAATCCACCTGCATATGGCCTGAGCGCCCGCCCAAACGACACAAAATTCCGGAAAACTGCCCCCTAGAGGCAGAAAACGACTTTTCAACCCTAATTAGGTCAGCTATGCTGTCCTTATTGTCGACCCAAAGGCTATTGCCTTGGCACGAGCAAGGCCCCGATCTGGTGGTGCCGCTGTGCCTGCCCTTGGACCGCGACAAGGTGAACCTTCGGCAAGCCGCCGGATCGTGCACCGTTGATTGTGCATCCGATCTGGTAGATGCAAATCACGGGACGCAAGATCCTGCAGTCAGGCTCGGCCCGTAGGAGTCCATTCGGTGTGCTGGTTCTGAACTTGGGCGCGTGCCAAAAGGGGCGCGGGTCCTAAGCTCTGCCTGCGCGTCGCGCATGTATGTGTAGACCGTAAATTGTCAGCCGACTAAGTCATCGCCAACCTAATCTAAGCATGAAATCTGGGCCCACGGGCCCGCCAGGCAAGAGGCAAAATCATGTCGCAGCCCACGCTCCCAGCGAACTCGAGCTCTCTCCCCATGAGCCGTGAAGAGGCAATGTTACGGCTAGCGAACAAGCGCAAAGCCGGTCTCTTCGACCCTGCCAAAGAGCACGACGCCTGCGGTGTGGGCTTTATCGCCGACCTCAAGGGCCGCAAAAGCCATAAGATCGTGGCCGACGCACTCTCGATTCTTGAAAATCTCGAACACCGTGGTGCGGTCGGTGCTGACCCGCTCGCCGGCGACGGCGCAGGTATCTTGATCCAAATCCCGCACGACTTCCTCAAAGCCGAGTGCGACAAACTCAAGATCAAACTCCCCGCTCCCGGCCACTATGCCGTCGGCCATGTATTCCTGCCGCAGGACGAGCGTCTGCGCGAGCATTGCGAGCGGGTCTGGATTCGGTTGATCCGTCAGGAAGGTCTCGAATTCTTAGGCTGGCGCTCCGTGCCCATCGACAACAGCTCGTTGTCCGAACTAGTCAAAGGCACTGAGCCAATCCATCGTCAAATTTTCATTGGACGCCCCAAGTCCATCCGCGACACCGACGAGTTCGAGCGCAAGCTCTATCTCATCCGCAAGGTTGTCTCCAACGCCCTTTTCGACTCCTACAAGGCGCGCGACATCGGTCACTACACAGTGTCGCTTTCATCGCGCACGCTCGTCTACAAAGGCATGTTTCTGTCCTATCAGGTCAAAGCCTATTACAGGGACCTATCTGACCCGCGTCTGTCATCGTCGATGGCCCTTGTCCATCAGCGCTTCTCGACCAACACCTTCCCATCGTGGAAGCTCGCCCATCCCTACCGTATGGTCGCCCACAACGGCGAAATCAACACGCTTCGTGGCAACGTCAACTGGATGGCAGCGCGTCAAGCCTCCGTCTCATCGCCATTGTTTGGCACCGACATTTCCCGCCTCTGGCCCATCTCGTATGAAGGCCAGTCCGATACCGCCTGCTTCGACAACGCCCTCGAATTTCTGGTTATGGGCGGCTATAGCCTCGCCCATGCAGCAATGATGCTCATCCCAGAAGCCTGGGCCGGCAACCCGTTGATGGATCAGAAGCGCCGCGCCTTCTATGAATACCACGCTTGCTTGATGGAACCGTGGGACGGCCCCGCCGCCATGGCCTTTACCGACGGTCGCCAAATCGGCGCGACGCTCGACCGCAACGGTCTACGCCCTGCCCGTTATCTCGTCACCAAAGACGACACCGTTATCATGTCGTCGGAGTCGGGCGTGTTGCCCGTCGACGAAGCCAACATTGCCAAGAAATGGCGCCTACAGCCGGGCAAGATGCTCCTCATCGATCTCGACGAGGGCCGCATCATTTCCGACGATGAACTGAAGCGCGACCTCTCCTCGCGCAACCCATACGAAGTCTGGCTGAAACGCACACAGGTCCAAGTCGGCGACCTGCCGTTGCCAAAAAAGCCGGTCAAGAAAAAGACCAACGTCTCATTGCTCGATCTGCAGC
>JABFRJ010000440.1 GCA_013141255.1 Hyphomicrobiaceae bacterium | reverse complement strand
GGCAATAAAGGGGCGATGCGATGCGGCCATTACGGGCTAAAATTCCTGTTTTCGCGCGTCTCAAGTGACGCGGTTATGCGATAATACCAAGTCTGCGCTGTCATCGTCACGGGGGCAAGGCAGCAAGCCAACGATCCCAAGCGCGTCACAAAAAACACCGATCCCTTACAAACCCTCGGAGCAATCTTCGGCTTGCACCACATAGCCTCCCGGCGTAGGGTCCCGCCGTTTCGCATCTGCGAGCAATTCTTGCAATTCCGAGCCATAAAAGAGGCAAGTGCTATGGGCTTTTTCGCCGACAGCTTAAACCGCATCCAACCGTCCGCGACCATTGCGGTCTCGACTAAGGCACGCGAGCTGAAAGCCAAAGGCCGCGACATCATTGGACTTGCTGCCGGCGAACCTGATTTCGACACACCACAGAATATCAAAGACGCCGCCAAAAAGGCACTCGACAACGGCAAAACAAAATACACCGACGTCGACGGCATCCCCGAATTGAAAGCCGCCATCTGCGCCAAATTCAAGCGCGAGAACGGCCTCGACTATAAGCCGTCGCAAATCACGGTCGGCACCGGCGGCAAGCAAGTACTCTACAACGCGCTGATGTGTACACTGAATCCCGGTGATGAAGTCATCATCCCAGCACCAGCTTGGGTGTCCTACGCCGACATCGTCATGCTCGGCGGCGGCACGCCGGTCTACATCAACACACGCATGGAAGACGGTTATCGTCTCCAGGCCTCAGATCTAGACAAAGCTATCACACCCAAGACGAAGTGGGTGCTCTTCAACGCGCCCTCAAACCCAACGGGCGCGGCCTACTCGCACGCGCAACTCAAAGCGTTGACCGATGTACTGATGCAGCCGAAGAACAAACACGTCTGGATGCTGACCGACGATATGTACGAACATTTGCTCTATGACGGTCACAAGTTCTACACCCCCGCGCAAGTCGAGCCAGGTCTCTATGACCGTACGCTGACCATGAACGGCTTATCGAAAGCCTATTGTATGACAGGCTGGCGTTTAGGCTATGCCGGTGGCCCCGAGCCGCTGATCAAAGCCATCTGCAAACTGCAAAGCCAATCTACGTCAAACCCATCGTCGATCACCCAGTGGGCCGCAGTCGAAGCACTCAACGGTCCGCAAGATTTCATTGAGAAGAACAACGCGATCTTCAAGGAGCGCCGCGATCTCGTGGTCTCCATGCTCAACCAAGCGCGTGGCCTCAAGTGCCCGACGCCTGAAGGCGCATTCTATGTCTATCCGTCCTGTGCTGGCACCATTGGATTGACCAGCAAATCCGGCGTCAAAATCATCAACGACGAAGCCTTCGCCACGACGCTGTTGGAAGAAGAAGGCGTCGCCGTTGTTCACGGTGCAGCGTTTGCGGGTAGCCCCGCCTTCCGCATCTCCTATGCAACGTCGACCAAAGACCTCGAAGAAGCCTGCACCCGCATCCAGCGCTTTTGCGGCAATTTAAAATAAGCAGATTACATACAAACCAAAACACAACGGGCGAGCCGCAAGGCCCGCCCGTTGTTGTTACTCCGCTTTTTGAACAGCGCCTTAAATGTATATCCGGACTGATAAAGTTGACTGCTTCAGGCAATCCAAACATATCGACCTTTTGTCCGTTCTCGCGCCTTGGCAGCCTCGACCTCGCGGTCTTTCGGAAGACTTGTCGTTTGCAGCGACCCAAGCAATTGACGCGCTACCACCGCCACATCCAACACCGCAGCCTCAAATACATCCTTGTTGGTGACCGACGGCGTGTTGTAGCCAGAGATCTTTCGGACAAATTGAAGCGCAGCCGCACGAACTTCATCATCCGACGATGGCGGCTCAAAATTAAAAAGCGGGCGGATATTGCGACACATATCGGCACCTCAAGTTGCAATTGTTTGAAAACGTCGATCTATGATGGAGTGACCTTTTCTCAATGCCACTGA
This sequence comes from Hyphomicrobiaceae bacterium, assembly GCA_013141255.1. GTDB lineage: Bacteria > Pseudomonadota > Alphaproteobacteria > Rhizobiales > Hyphomicrobiaceae > JABFRJ01. The sequence goes on along the minus strand of JABFRJ010000440.1, from coordinate 1,224 downwards.
TCACACTCTCTGCCCCCTACTTCTTCGGCCAGTAATCCCGGATCCACCGCGCAAACGCCTCTTCCGCGATCTCACCAGCAGCAAGCGCGACCATCGCCGCGGTCGCTAGTGCCTCGCTCGGCTGAAATCGGACACCGTTCTTGCGCAAAAAAAGTACCATGCAGATAAACGCAGCGCGCTTGTTACCATCCACAAACGGATGATTTCGCGCAATACCAAATGCATATGACGCAGCCAATACAGCAAGATCAGTTTCGCCATATGTCCATTTATTTTGAGGGCGACCAAGTGCCGATTCAAGCAATCCTTCATCGCGCAAACCTAACGGTCCACCAAAGATCGCAAGTTGTTCTGCGTGAATCTTGATCGCCTGACTTTTTGAAATCCAGCGCGGCTCAGTCATTTGGCAAGTGCTTTGAGCGTATTCTTATATTCGCTCATAATTTCACGTGCGAGCTGCATCGTCTCAAGGTCATCATCTGTAAAGTGCGAGAGCGTCACTGTCCGATCAGGTCCCTCGGTGACCAGAACAGCATCCCCCTGCTGCAACCCCAACCGCGCCAACAGCTCCTTCGGCAGAATGATGCCTGTCGAATTGCCGATTTTCTTGATTTCGAGCTTCATGGCGGTCTCGCGGTCCAAAAGAGCATGTTGTACAAAATGTATAACACAATATAGCCCCACCTTCAACGCACCCCAGCCGGAGTGCTCCCCCCATTTACCAAGGCGTCCGCACCCGCTAGCGCTAACGACGAACACAACAGCTGAAGCCGGTTCATGACACTCGCCCTCCTTCTCCGCATCGCCATCCCGTCGGTCCTCGTCGCGCTCATGAGCCTAGCAGCACGCCGCTGGGGCCCGACAATTGGCGGGCTGATCATGGGCCTGTCGTGGATGACCGGCCCTGTGCTGTTCTTCCTGGCCCTCGACAAGGGCACAGACTTTGCGGTCGCAGCCTGTACCGGCGTCGAACTCGCCGTCTGGGGCATGAGTGCGTTCATTTTGACTTACGGCGTGGCCTCCCGCTGGGCGCCCTGGCCCTTCTGCATAGCCGCCGCCCTCAGCGCCTATTTCGCCACCGCGCATCTCACGCAGACACTAAGCATCCCGCTCTGGGCAGCCGCCAGCGGAGGCGCCGTGTCGCTCATCGCCTGCTTTCTACTGCTGCCCAAACCCAAATCCGCAGCCGTCCCCGGACGCTTGCCCTGGTGGGACATTCCGGCC
>JABFRJ010000250.1 GCA_013141255.1 Hyphomicrobiaceae bacterium | reverse complement strand
AGTCGCTGTTGCCATCCAAGTTGAACTGCGCGACCCAACGGTTCAAGACTTCGCCCGTGTCATAGTACCCGAATTGGCTCGCATAAACGAGCCCAGGATTAAAGTTGTCGTCAATCTGTGCCCAGTTCTGCGCGTCGGTCGGATCGAACCGCGTATTGGATTTATGGCCGTCGGTTTCTGAAATTGTGCGTTGAGTACGCTGCCAACTGCTGTTGTAAATATCAAGCTCGGTGGCACCCGTGGCTAAAGTGAGCTCGCTTTCCGCGCCCTCAAACTCATGCGCAGCGAGGTTAAAACTCGTTGGCACCGCACTTACAGTTACAACGAGAGTATCGGTACCCGTGCCACCAAGAACTTTGGCAAGATCGTCGCCCGCATCCCAAATAATCCGATCATCGCCATCGCCGCCAAAGAGCCGATCAGCGCCGATGCCACCGTCGAGCGTATCGGCACCTCCCCCTCCATCAAGATTGTCGATGCCAGCACCACCATTGAGAATATTGGCCCCTGAATTGCCCGTAATGGTGTCGGCATAGATTGAGCCATAAATGTTCTCGATGCCAACTAATGTATCAAATCCTTGACCGCCGGTATTTTGCTGCCCCGAGAACAACAATGATATGGTCACACCGGCAATCGAACTATTGTAATCCTCATAGTCTGCAGTATCAATTCCATCACCTCCATTGATTGTGTCATCACCAACACCGCCACCGAGAATATCATTACCAAGGCCGCCCAACAGCGTGTCGTTACCGACATTGCCGTATAGCCGATCGTCACCGGCAAGCCCTGATAATGTGTCATTGCCAAAATCGCCATCAATATAATTTGCATTGCCATTGCCAGTGATGCTGTCATTGAAGTTTGAACCAAACACATTCTGGATGTTGGTCAATGTGTCTGTGCCCATCGCCCCAGTCGCCGTGCCTTCAGTCAGATCAATCGTTTCCGCACTCAAGGCCTGCTTGTAGCTCACGGGCACAAACAGTCCGACAGACGTCAGGCCAACAATCGCATCATTGCCGGTGCCACCGTCAATTTCATAGGCATAATTCGTGCTCACATGCGTCACGGTATTGTTGCCCGACGTCATGTAGTGATACCAACCGCGATCACCACCAATGGCCGCTGCAGCCACACCCAGTGCCATCGGCATACCGGCGGTCACAGTCTGCAACAGCACGCCATTCGCATCGTAATGCTTCATTGCAGTAACAGTACCGTTGTTTGTAAACGACGAGAAGCCGCTACCTTCAAACACTAGCGACGTTCCGTTCTGCGCATAAACACGCAAAACATTTGGCGACTCATACTCCGCAACGTCAGCAGCCGTTGCCCCCCACGACAATACTTGCGCGCGTAGCGTTGCTGCAGGCCCAAAGAAGCTATAAAACGAAACGCCCGACAGCGCCGTCGTAAACGTCACGGTTTGCACTGTCTCTCCGCTCTTTACCAACGCTGCGCCAGTGATCGAACCGCCAGTCATAATTCCGGTGGTAACATCGTAGGTAAATCCCGTGCCAGTCAGCCGCACTTGCGAACCGCCAAAATCATTACTGTTCAGAATGTATTCAGTGGTGCTACGGCTAATCGGAGCTTGTAGACCAAGTATTGACCAAGCCATGTCGCGGAACCGATCTCACAAGGTAATAGGATTGTTTTGAGCCTCTGTTACATGGCGATGAACGTCTCAGTCGAGAACACATATGCAAACTAGTTAACCGTAGAATTGGAGCCAAATAGCAGCCTGACGATTGAATCGCGCATAGACTAAAAAGCGAAAGTTCTATTCCAATTTCGTTGTTCACGGCACCCGACTTACCCTTTCTCATTTGCAACACACAGCATAGCTAGGCATCAAACACTGCTGAGCACAATTATTCGTAAGTTGCCAAATGCAAATGATCCCCGACGCCGCCTTCGCAAAACAAGCGAAAGTTCATACCCAAGCATTATGTCGCATTTTAAAGCATGAGCGGCTACATCAGAAGGCAGCCCAAGCCCCCTCCAACTTGTTGGCCAAAGCGTACAACGCCCAACACAAAACTTATTATTCAACGCCTCACACCCTCACAAATTGATAAAATACGCATCGCCGTTGTCGCGGACACCTTGGAGATAATCAGCGACGCCGTTGGCATCATAGAATGTATACTGATATCGATACTCGGTCGTTTCGTTATTCTGATCATGCTCAAGATACGAGCGCGTGCCGTCGTCGTAGTAGTCGTACTGGTAGTCGGCGAGGCCGTTAGCATCGTTGACCGCATACTTCGTCGACCAGTCACCAGCACCGCTGGAGACGGAGTTGTTGGTGTCTGTCTGGTCGTTGTCTTCAAGGAAAGTGCGACCGTCATCGAAGCGACCGTTGGTATAGTCGAGACGGTTCAACGCATCATAGTAGTTGTAGATGTAGTCGCTAGCGCCGGAGATGTTGAAGGTAGCCGACCAGCGCGAACCGTCGTCATTGTAGCCGGTCTGGCTGGCATAGACATTACCCACCGCATAGTTGTCGTCGATCTGCGCCCAGTCTTCGGCATCTGTCGGATCAAAGCGGGTGACAGAGTAGCGTCCGTCGGCTTCCCAGATGGTGCGCTCGGTGCGTTGCCAATCGGCGTTGTAGACGTCGCGCTGGCTGGCGCCGCCGCCGATGCCGAACGAATGCTCGGCGCGTTCGAATTCATGCGCCGTCAGACCAAAAGTGACCGGCGCGTTGCCGCCGCTGATCACAAGAGTATCGATCTCTGAGCCGCCAAGCACGTTGGCGAGATCGTCGCCGGCGTCCCACACAATGCGATCGTTGCCTTCGCCGCCGAACAGCTGATCAAAGCCCGCCCCGCCGACAAGCGTGTCGGTGCCCCAGTTCCCGTAAATGCTGTCAATCTGGGTCGTTCCAGTGACGGACTCGGGGTCTGCGTCGCCATGAATCGTAAATGTATCGGTGCCCGCCGTCCAATTCGCAAACGTGAAAGCAGAGAGATCGAGGCTGGTGCTATCGCTCATATTGATGACGAGGGCGTCGGCGAAGTCGGACCATCCTGTTACCGCAAGATTGCTCGCCAATCTGCCGTTGCCGACCTGATTAGCTTTGAACGTGGCACCGTTATTTGAATAGTCCAAGCCAAAGACGAGGCGCTCAATCGAACGGATATCTGCATTCGAGAAATCACCGCCAGTATGGT
>JABFRJ010000210.1 GCA_013141255.1 Hyphomicrobiaceae bacterium | reverse complement strand
CGGATGATAACTTCAGGTCTCGAGGCCGCGCTCTGGCTGGGTCATGAGGTCGAAATTTTTTGATCAACGGTGTTGCCGCGGCACAGCAAGAACACCTGCGGTTTTGGTGCGTCCCATGTGCTTCCCAGAGAGCCAACGCGAAAAACGCCGCAAAATTTGGAGCGCGTATGCGGTAGATTGCTTTTATGGGAAAATGGTGCCGCTTGCGTGACTCGAACACGCGACCCCGTCATTACGAAAAACATGGTCTTGCTATTTTGTGGGTTTCGGCCAGTAGGGCGTTGAATCCGCTGTTTGACATAAAACGCAGTGAAACTAGCCAGATACGAGCATTTATCGAGTCCTTCTCTTAGCACGGCAGGGGGCCATAAGCTCACACGAGGTCAAAAAATATGCCACAGATATACCACAGAGCCTTGTTGGTTGTGGCATATCGTGGTATAAGAATGACAGGGTCACTAGGTTTCGGGGGCAATGTCATGGGCCGCAACGCTACAAACACGCTAGTCTTTAATGATCTCGCTGTGCGGAAGGTCATCAAGGACAGCGAAGGAAAGCCGCGCCGCGAATGGCGCATAGAAAAGGTCCTAAGCGGTAAGGGGGATGCTGAACGCCGCACGCCAATGCCGGGCTTCATTCTGATCACGCAACCCACGGGCGGCGGCACGTTCTATTACTTCTATCGTAACGCACTGGGTGTGCTGAAGAAAGCCCGCCTTGGCGAATATGCCGAGGTTGGATTGGACGGCGCTAAAAGGCTCTGGGAGTCCAAGACGACCGAAGTTCGCGGCGGGGCAGACCCAGTAGGGGACCGTCACGCGTTGCGCTCTGCGATGACTTTTAAAGAGCTGGCTGAAGCCTTTTTGTCCAAGGGCAACCTCGCAGCCCAGACGAAGGCCAACTACGCTCGGCACCTCAACGCACACATCTATGCCGTGATTGGCGACAAGCCAGCCGAGACGGTCAACGACAGTGACGTTCTGGCGATCTGCCGCAAGCTGGAAGCCAAGGACAATTACGCGCTCTCGAATGTCGTGAAGTCGATCATCGGCGGAGCCTACAAGTACGGCCGAAAGCAGGGGTTATCTTCCGCCGCACCATGCCTCGGTATCGGACGGCGCGGGCAGAAGGTGGCACGAGACCGAAATCCGACGGACAAGGAAATTTCAGCACTTTGGAAAGCTATTGACGCAAGCGAGGCCAAGACGACGGTTGCCGGGGAGAAGATGCCGAAGACGGCGAAGCTCTCGCAGGCAATGAGGCTGATAATCAAAATCGCCATCGTGACGGGTCAGCGGCGCACTGAAGTAGCAGGCGTGCAGCGGAGCGAGCTTGTAGGGCTGGAGGGTAAAGACCCTAAGTGGATCATTCCGGGCGACATGAATAAGCGCGGCAAGATCATTGAGGGTCGCACAAAGAACGGTCGCGAACAGATTGTCCCGTTGTCGTCATTGGCGGCTGCGTTGTTCAAGGAAGCGTTGGAGTGCTGTGCGGATGGGAAACACGTCTTCCCTGCTGACCTCGACAAGGTGAAGCTCGGCAAGCAACCACGGGAGCCGCATATTCATGGCGAGAGCGTTTCGCGTGCCATGCGCCGGTTGCGTGAAGATGCCGGGGTGGAAGACGTTTCTATCCACGATATGCGGCGTGCAATTTCGAATTGGTTGAAGGACCAGGGCGTAAGTCGTGAAGTTCGCGATCTCGTGCTGAACCACACGGACTCCTCAGTTACCGAAGCTCACTACTCGCAAGGTGCCCGAATGCTCACTCAGGTGAAGGCGGCACTAGAGGCATGGGCGGCACACGTTAATGCACTTGTCGAAGGCAGCGAGGCAGGATCGAATGTCGTTCGACTCGGCGCGCGGGCGTAGGTTCGGAAACGCTTTCCACTAACGCGCACGTGTAGCCGTGCCTCTCTTCCCGCCAACGTCGGATCGCAGCCAAGTGCGAGCATCGGCATTGGAACGAATGGGGCCGATTTGGTGCCGGTGCCCTACTAGAATTGGCGCGGCCTACTGCGAAAAAGCGCCTTCCCTACCGCCAGAGAGTGCCATCTTGCCCTTTAAAAACGGGCAAAATAATTCGTCCGCATAACAACAGTAGGGCAAGTAGGGCAGCCGCCCTCCCCTCTTCTATATATCTCTCTCTTCTTTTCTTCTTCTTCTAAAAGAACCCCATCCCTACTTGCCCTACTTGCCCTACTAAGGCCCCGCTGTCGCGCTCGCATACTCGAACCCGCAACGCACAAGTAAGCCTTTAATTACTGGCATAAGTCGCGCTCCGCTGTTCCCGACAATTCGGCAAGCCGGGGCGAGCGGCGTAGTAGGGCAGCGCTTCATTTTAGTAGGGCAGCCCGTTGAAATAGTAGGGCAGCGGCATTTCATGTGCCCAACTTCGGGGACTGGCCACGCGCGCTGTGAGCAATCACCTCTGGCAACCTGCCTGCTCGCCACTGACGCCGCACATGCAACCATTAAATAAGTGTTGCGCAATAACAACAAAAAGCCAGCCAGCGGATAAATCCACCGACTTGCTGATTCAATTCAAGTATTTGTCCGGACTATTGGCTGCAAAAAGCCCTGAATTCGTCTATAAGTATAGATTAGGCTTCTTTTTATTCGCGCGTCGAAGTCTTTTTGAAGACCAAATCGCGAGAAACCGAGATGCTGGACGAGATAGACTACGATTCTGGGTCTGAAGTCAAGACAAGTTCTTCATCTGCTGGGAAGTTTGATGCGTTCCTTGCGGCGTTGGGGGTTACCGATGAGCGCGGCCATAGCATCTGTTTTGAGTTGCGGCGGTTCGGGTCGAGCCCGTTCAATCCGGATAACGAGGTACGTTGGCCCTCTTGGGTCAAGCACCGCGCTATGGCCGCCGATAAGCTCCGAAAGGCGAAGAGGCGTTACGGGGAGCGGAGCGGCAGCTGTGAAAACGTAGACGCCTGCCAACGCGAACTTGACCGAGTGATTGCAAGGGCCTGCCGACTTCACGGTGTGGCGCAGTGCTTCACCATTCGCGAAGCTGCTGCCCTGAATCGATTTCGCAAAATGCGGTCAGTCCAGCGGAATGCTGACCTATCTAAAGTTGCGAAGTGGGCATGGAATAGTGGGCGGCAGATTCAATGCCCCCCTCGAAAGAAGCCGTCGAGCAAATATCACGGCAGGGCACGCCGATGGAATATGCGTAGCGATGATCGGACAGGTTCTCGCAATCAAACCTTTCATACCGAAACGCTTCTTGAAGTGGTCGAGTCTAGGGACGGCACTATCGCTGCGATCAAAACGACGGATTGGGAGAGGCTTGCCGAACCAAAAACGATTCGACGCCGTCAGCGCACAAAAATCGTCTGCGAAGGCAGGTGGTTGTCTACCTACGAGTGCGACCTTCTTGTCTATGGGCGTAGTTCTGCAAAAGGGGGCGAAGTAGAGAACTTCCAAGCGCTACGCGACAAACTCAAAGAGGCCGAAGCTACGTTCTTTGCATCACACCCGGAGCTTAGAGATTCAGAGTTTCCCAACAAGGCGGATCATTGGAATAGTGAGCCGCCAGACTGCAAGACGGTGCGCGGTATTTACGTTCCAAGCATTGTTCGACTTCGCGGCGTGCAGACAGGTGAAGGTCGATATAATTCGTTCGAAGGCGTCAAACATCCTTCGGAAATGCATGAATGCAAAAAAGCTACTGATGTCAGGCATGAAGTAACCGGCGATAACAAATACTGGACTATGAAGAGTTGGGCAGAACGTTTTTGCGCATTGAAATCGCCAATTGCTGACGCACACAATCTTCACCACGCAGAACACGTGCAACGCTTCCGAAAAATGGAACTTGCGCCAATCTTCGAACAGTTCATCGGCTTTTTGCGTTGGATTGATTGGGGGGCGTGACAGCCACGAAAGGGCAAAATGAACGACACGACTATCATTGGAAAGGCCGTGCATAAGATTGTTTGGCGGTCGCGAAGGGAGTTGGCGAGAGAGTTGAACATAAGCGAACTGACCGTATTGCGTTGGGCTCGGATGAGGGATTTTCCACTCGGCACGGGCACAATGTTGCAGGGGAACGCACGGCAATACCGCATGTCCGTCGTAGTGCCCTGGTACGCTGGAAGGCGAAACGTGCCCCAGACTCCGGAACTCGTCCGCGCCTTAGAGCTATACAGGCCGCATAGACCCCAACCCGAAGACATGGCGGCAGCATCGTGACAAATTCGGAGTACCTGCCAACTACTGAAATGGCAGCCAGCCTTTCGTGCTCAGTCGCAACATTGCAACGGCTTCGCAAGTCTACGGCGTGGCCAGCGAGTGCAACAAAGCGGCAAGGCGTTACGACTTTGTGGCACGTCTCGACCGTAAAAACGTTCATCGCGACACGCCCGAAGAGGTACATGGGCCGCCCAACGAAGCTCAAAGCCTAACCAATGTCCCGCGTTCCCCTTAGACCGCGCGGAATTCAAACAGAACAAGCCGTACAGACTCTTTCAGCGTTCTCGGCTTGCTTGGTGAGGCTCAAGCTAACCGCCTGCCAGCGAGCGCTTAAAAGCCTCCTGCGGGATTCCAATACAACCAATAAGGAACTGCGATGCAGACCATCTCGGCCCATGCGGCTGAGGGCCTACGCGTGTCCGTAATTCAAGTCGCAGACATCGCCGAGCGCAGCACTAACCCGCCTCGGTTCACGTCTGACAGTCAGCGCGTCCAAGCCAGCTCCAACCACAGAACAGAAAACCAAAGCGTTTGCTCGCATTCGAAAATGAGCAACGGCCAAATCTTACAGGCACAGCACAAAAATGAAGAAAACGAAGGCGGCAGCCGCAAAGCAGCCGACTGAAACTAAAGTTGACGGCGCATCGAACGGCAACGGAACGGACGCGCGAGAGGCAAAAGCGCTATCAATTCCGAACTTCCTCATACACGTTCGGAACGAAGCGGATTTTTTTCAAGCGCCGAATGGTGAAGCATACTTCACAACGAACGGGCTAGACGAGCTGCCGAAACAGACGTTCAAACTCAACAGCCCTGAAGGCAAACGCTGGCTGCATCGGCTTCACTATGACCGCACGGGACTAGGGTTGAGGCCCGGGGACTTAGAGGTCGTTGTTGCCACATTGGCAGCGGACGCGCAATTTGGCGGTGCGTCTGAACAGTCAGTCTACATAAGAACCGCCAAACATGACGACGATTACTACATCGATGTAGTGGGACCAGAACGGCGCACAGTCCGCGTCAATAAGTCAGGCTGGGAATACGTCGATGGCGGCAACTATCGCGATCCTGGAGAAATTCCGGTTAAGTTTGTAAGGCCAAGTGGCATGAAGCCGCTGCCAGAACCGACACGCGGCGGCAACGTTGATCGGCTTTGGGAAGCGGCCAACATCAAGGGCGATGTAGACAGGCTCCTCACACTAGGCTTCTGCCTCGAATGCTTCAGACCGGACACGCCTTACCCTATCTTGAACCTGAAGGGGCCGCCGGGCTCTGCGAAGAGTTCGACTCACAGAGCTATTGTTGGTGTCATAGATCCGATTGAAGTAGTTTTCTCGAACGTTGAAGAGGGGTGCAGCGGCTTCGATGCAATGGCTGGAAAACAACACGTCCTGTCTTACGAGAACGTGAGTGCGCTTTCTCGCCAGCAACAGGACAGGCTGTGCACGATCTCGACAGGTGGCGGCGTATCTAAACGGACGCTCTACACAACGAACGACGTTACGAACGTGCACCTGCACAACCCAGTTATCGTCAACGGCATCCACACTGTCGTTAGTGCGCCCGATCTGATCTCGCGGACTATCACCATTGAACTTCCGATGATGGCCGACGAGACAAAGAACGGGGACGGTGAGATGACTGCATTGCGAGGTCATATAGGTTCCGAAGTGTTTGGCGGTCTCCTCGATCTGTTTGTTTCAACGCTTCAGAAGCTCGATGAGATTGGGCGGCCAACAGTTTCGTACGGGCGGCTGGTCGACTTCCAACACCTTGCCGAAGCGATGAGCCAAGCGCTGGGCTACGAAGCGAACAGCTTTTCCGATGCTTACAAAAAGCGGCTTGCACGTGACAGCGTTGCTACGGTTGAGAACTCAGCAGTCGGCTATGCGGTCGTCAAATTCACAGAAAGACCGAATGTCGAGGTCGTCATAAATAGCAAGAGCCGATCTGGGTTGCCCGAAGGGGTTGTCTTCCGGGGCAAGCAAGGTGATCTGTTCGACGCGCTCCGCAAAAGCTCAATCGGTGGAGCAACGGAAGACTCGTGGCCTCGGTCAACCAAGACGTTCGGTGATCAGTTGCGATTGCTAATGCCATCATTGAAGCAAAGAGGAATTCTCATTCGTGAATGGCAATCGATGGGACGCAAACACATCGAGATCAAAAAGTGCAGCGCGGTCTTCAACGCATTCAGCGAAACCAAGGGGAATTTATAGATGTGCGGTAGCGGCGATACCAGATCGCTAGCAGCGGATTGGGGCCTTTCGAGTAAAGGCAAAACGGCGGGTGCGCTCGGGAACTGGCGAGCCGTGATATTGTCGATTGGCGGCGGTTACAAGTTTTTAACCCGGCAGCGACGCGGTAGTCCTTCCGACTGCACGTATCACAGGGAGGTCTATCGAACACTTGGCGAGGCGATGCGCGCGGCGGATGTAGTGTTGAGTGAGTTGGACGGCGCTGAGAACGAACACAGCGCAATAGCTTAGGCAGCAATGAAAACAGCCGGGGCCGTGCATCATCGTTTGGTGCGCGGTCTTCGGCATTTGGGGATCAAGATGAAGTTAAAAATGAAGCTTCGCTACTACTGGTACATTGGCGTCGCACACATGACAGGCACCGCCCGGCGATACATCAAGGTTAAGATTGGCGGTAAGCAGCGCCTCTTCGACACTTGGGCACCAAACGGCCATGACCGCCCATATCCTTGATTTCTGCGAGCTTCGAAGAGCCCGCCAAGATCAGCGGTCACAGGAGCTTCGGTTCAAACTTACGGCGGAAGGGCGAACGGCATACAGCGTAGCAGAGCCCTCGCTTGCGGAAACTATGGCGCACGTCGAAAGCGCAGAAAAGTCAGCACAGGCGTTCCACTCCATCTTGGTGTTTTGGAAGCGCCTAGCGAAACGGCGTGATCGCGAATTGGCGGCAGCGTTGCGAAAAATAGCGCGCCTGGAAAAGAGGTTGGCGAAGCTGTTGCCGTAAAATTGGTACCGCGTACAGGGCAAGCCCGCGCGCCTCGTTGTGAAAGAGCGGTGCAAATCTCAACAGAAAGGGTGCCCGTATTAGTCGTGATAACCGCCCGCGAGGGAATAGGCCACGATGAGACGATAAGCTCCGAGTATCAAAGAGCTAATTGAAAGTAGTCAATAATGATTTTTCCGTCCGAAACCGCGTACATCGGCGCATGCCTGAAGCCGCGCAAACCAAATGACCCGTCAATTCTCGCCTTTGGTCGTTCGGCCATCGACGAGATGCGGGCCGGTTGCAAAGCGCACGGATACAAGTTTGTTCCACACATGACTTCAATCGGAATGGCGATCTTGCTTCGTCTCGACTGTGAGCTGTCAGAACTGCGCAGCCGCCGCGAGAAGCCTAAGGGTGACATTCGTGCGCTGAAAGATATTTTCGGAACGCTCAACTAACAAGAACGCTGCGAGGTCCGGTAGCGATGCCGGGCCTCGTCGCACGTCAGGCTTACACTACCCGAGTAGACAGACTGTAATTATTCACCCGGATTGCAACTGTACGGCAAATCAGTGTTCAAATTCCAATAGCGGTGCCCGGCGCTATATGGAAACGAATGCTGAAAGGAAATTGAAATGAAATCGATACTGGCACATATCTCAGGTGAATATCTCTTAGTCGCGGCAGTTGATACGGCGCTCCCAATCTGGTTACGCCGGACATGCGAGCACACCGCGCGTTTGTTGGATTATATCGCTTTCGGCCCTTGAAATTGGGATGACGGCGTGCAGCCGACGGTGACTAATGGCGATATGGAAATGATGGCCGCATTCTGAATTGGAGATTTGCAGCGGCTTCGATTTCGAGGAGTCGCTGCAACCAATAAATATATCTGCTTGCTTTGACTCTCGGACTCTCGCGGTTAATTGACCGTCAATCCGAATGCTGTCATTTGAAATTGTACGGGCCGCGCGTTGCTCTTTAAAAGCGCACTGCCGGGGAAGTTACGAGCTTCACACCGGCAGCACTTCAAACGATCATCTAAGGATCGCAAGCATGACATCGACTATCATAGACGGGCGGATTCCGTCCAGAACAACCGACACACTATTCCCGTGGTTCTTGGCCGTTGCGGCTGGCACCACATTCACGCTTGCAAGCGCTGGCACAAACCTACTCTACGGCATCGCCAAGAGCCCGGAACTTCCCTTGCAGATCGTCTGGGGTGCCGTTGCTGTTGCCGCTTCAATCGCGCTTGCACTGGCACCGGCAGCATTGTTGCGGTCGCGCTCAGTTGCGGGCGTGTTGTTCTCACTCGCAGCAATCGCACTGTTTGGCACGTTCTCGCTATCATCGGCACTTGGCTCATTCTTCGGCGGACGTGCGGCGACTGAGGTTCAACAGACAGCGGCGACCGGCACGCGTACTCGGTTTGAGAAGGCGTACGACGCGGCACGGATTGAGCTTGAAGGATTGGCTGTTGCTAGGCCCGTCGCAGAACTTGAGGCGGTAGTGGCCAAGCTGAAGGCTACCCCAGGCGCGAACGGCTGCACCAAGGTTCCGGACGGGCCAATCTCACGGACCGCCTGCGGTGATGCTGCAACTGTCGCGGTGGAACTTGGCAGGGCAATGCGTCGTGCCGAACTAGAAGGGCAGATGTCAGAGGCGAGGGATGCACTAGGCAAAGCTGCGCCGCCCAAAGTCGTCAACGCGGATGCCTTGGCACTAAGCACGTTCGCCGGAAAGCTCGGGGTTGTAGTGACTCCCGACGCGCTCAATCCCTGGCTGGCACTCTTGTCCGTCGCGCTGGTCGAGTTCGGCGGCGGGATTTGCTTCGCGGTTGCCGGGGTGTTCAGTGTGGCACAAGTCGCAGCGCTGGAAAGCAAGGCGCAAGAACCTGGACGTTCCACCAGACCGGTCCACGTGGAGCAGGTGGAAAGTACCAAAGCGGCCTCGGGCTCAAAAGACGCCGATTTCATTGAGCTTGCGCGACGTGCCAAGGGTGGAACAACGGCAGTGCCAAAACTCACAATTGCTGACGGCACGGCGGAGCGCCTGCTTTTGATGGTGGCACAGCATGGAACAGAATTGCTCGGCAGCAACCGGACATTTGGCAAGGCGCTTGGGGTGTCACATACGCAAGCCGGTCGCGTGATAAATGAACTTGAGGCGACGGGCCGGGTGACGGTTGCGCGTGGGAAGTCGGGAACGGTTGTGAAGTTGGCAAGAGCTGCATAAGCGCTGCGCCGCTAGCGCCAAGTGACGAAGGTCTGGCGGCGCTAGACACTGCTAGCCGGTGGGCCACAAATACGCGCGCAAAAACCCAACAAGTCGTGCTCTTCGAGCTTCGATTGTCGATATTTCAGCCCTGCATATAGGGTCGTTTGAGTCTCCGAACGTCTTGCGAAAATCCAGGTCTGATGACTCAATGGCGATGCGTTCGCAAAGCCATCTGAACGTATTGTCGTTGATGCCTATGTCTTGTCTCCTACTACTATGCGCTTCGCTTGCCGGAGGGCCACCCGAGAGAAATGGTAGCAAGCCCGCGCTTTGTCAATCCCGCTCGAGGCGCTGGGCGAACTCGAACTAGCTAAATCATGACCGTGAGGTTCGGGGCAGAAGCTCACGAGCTGCTTCACTCGCAGAAACTGGAGTATACACTGTGATGTTAAAAGTGCCTCTTGCTCGTTGTGCAATCGTGACGTTGATCCAATGAATGTGCTAACGCAGAAACGAGCGGACAAAGTTTGCCCGTCGCGACACACGAAGCCTTACGACGATGCGTTGATCTATGTGAAAGCAAATCCGACGGCGCGATTGCCAGACATTGCAAAAGCTATCGGCACCACCCCGCGTAGACTTCGGCTGTACCGGCACCGATATGCAGAGTTCCGCCAAGCGACAGATTTCAATGTACTGCCTGCTTGGGATCGACGGGATTGGTGCGCTGAGGCGCGGCGGCTTCGCGAGCAAGGAAAGCTCCAAAGCGTCGTTCATCTTGCCATCCAATTTGACCTCGGTCTCGACACACTTCGCCAATGGTACAGAGACGACAAGCCGGGCTGGAGGGCTGCGACTTACGGGCTTGTGTACCGTGATCGCAAAATCCAGGGCCAAGAGTCGGCGACAAAGCGGGGTCGGGAAGCGTTCCGCAAGTTCTACGCTGAGTGCAGGGCGGAAGGACGCGACGAACTTACAGCAACCTATGATGCGTATGACGCTGCGTACGTTCACGCAATGAAGGTCCGCCGCGAGAGGCTGGCTGCAAAGCGGGGCATGTCAGCTGATCAATTCCACAAACTGAAGTACCCGAATCGCCGCAAGATGTCAGGCAAGGGTTTGTGGATCGCAGCGCGTGAACAGTTCCGCACTATGCAGACCGTTCGCGTGCTTTGGATTCTGGTAGACTATTATGGTTTCACACCGGCTCTACTGGATGAGCACGTTGCTGGAATCGAGGACAACACTCGGCGTCAAAGAATGGAGAGAGCATTGGCCTATGAACGGGCACGCATAGAATTGCAAAGCCAACAAGTTCCGTGCACACTAGATAGAATAATTTTGGCTTATCGAGGGGACCATGTCCAATCCAATTGAAGTTGCGTTGGCGAAGATGACTTCGATTGAAAGCGATCTCCGCGAGGCGCTCAAAATAGGACCAAATGAAAGCGATACCCGGCTAAAGGTGCTGGACAGAATTTTGTTTGAAGTCCTCGAATGGAAGCATGAAGCTGTATTTACCGAGCCTCCCACTGAGTCGGGATACATTGACTATCTATTAACCGTTGGTGAAAAAAGAAGTGCATTGGTAGTTGAAGCCAAAAGAGCCGGCCGTCTGAAGTCTCCGAGCAAATCTGAAAAACCCACGAACGTTAGTTTGCTGGGTCCTATTACGAAGCCGTTCGAGCCGGGTATTCGCCAAGCGAAATCATACGCATCTGAAAATGGCGTTGCTGTTGCTGTTGTGACAGATGGCGAAAGTTGGCTGTTCTTCCGTGCCTCTCGAACAGACGGCAAGAAGCCACTCGATGGGAAAGGCATCTTTTTTCCAAGCATGTCGTCTGTGATGGAGAATTTTGCACGTTTTTACGAGTTGTTGTCGCCCACGGCGGTCTTAGATCGTCGTCAATTGGCTCATTTAGTCGAAGCCGAGGGACTCACTGTGGGAGATACTGAGCAACATTATTATGTTTTCAAACCCGCTGAAGCCAAAATGCGCAAGCGCGATCCCCTTGCGAATGACGCCGCCCTTTTATTTGGACAATTTTTCTCGCGCCTCTCCAATGACCAAGATCGGGAGATGTTGCGTGACTGCTTCGTTGAGACGCACGAAAGCAGAAAGGCGGACTTAGAGTTGCAAAAAATAATACAAAAAATATTGAATAACGTCGCGACCGTCGACACAGGTAGCGGCGGTGAACTTCAAGTTCAGTTGGAGCGCGCTATTCAGTCTGGTCGATCTGAAACGATCTTGCTCATTGGCAATAAGGGGTCTGGAAAATCAACATTTGTCGATAGATTTTTCGATCAAACACTACCTTTAAATGTGAGGCAGCGTTGTGCGGTTGCTCGTATCGATCTCGGAAATTATCACGGTGACAAGGATGGTATCGTCTCTTGGGCAATACTACAACTTCGAGAGCAACTCGAGCCATTGGTCTGCGACAATAATCCGCCATCATACGAAGACCTGCTAGGCATTTTTTTTCAGGAGTATCAGAGATGGTCGACGGGGTTCAAACGGCCACTTTACGAACAAGATAAGACGCAATTCAAAATTGAATTTGGTGCGCATATGGAGGACCGCAGGGAGAAGCACCCTGATGACTACGTCCGAAAGATTTTAGATTGGTCGTCGCGAGGGCAGAAAAAGCTTCCGTGCCTCATCTTCGACAATACTGACCAGTTTTCGATGGAAGTTCAAGATGCGGTCTATCAGTTGGCCCATTCGTTGGAAGGTGCGGCTGTGGTTTTCAACGTCGTGCCGATCACAGATAGAACGGTTTGGCGACTTTCTAAAGCGGGCGCCCTTCAGAGTTATACGGCTAGAAGCTTCTATCTTCCTGTTCCTGATGCGAAAGAGATTATTTCGCGGCGTGTCGAATTTCTTAAGCAAAAGCTGAAGGCTGCACCCAAGAAGGCTAGTGCGTACTTTTCTAACAAGGGGTTCAGTGTTGAAATCGGGGATATTGCGGCGCTCTCGGACACCGTTGGAGCTATCTTCGTGGATAACGACTACGTTTCGGGACTGATAGGGAGGTTAGGGAACTTTGATATTCGGCGGATGCTAAAGCTTGCCGAGAGGATTTTCCTATCTCCAGAGCTTAAGATCGATGACATTGTTCGATCAAAGTTCGGCGGTCGTTCTGTGACGGCTGATAAGTATCGAACGCATCGCGCGCTAGTAAAAGGGGAATACGACCGCTTCTCTGAAACTGAGAACGAATTTGTATCGAACTTGTTCTCTACGAACCATCAATTGCCTGAATCCCCGCTTCTGGCGTTCTACATTTTATGGGTGCTTCGTCAGAGAATGAATTCGGTGCGCGATGATGGCGTTGAAGCCAAACATTGGCTCATCGTTGAGCTTTGCGAGTTTTTCGAACCCTGTGGTGTTGCAGAAGAGCTAGTTCTTCAATCGGTCCGAAGACTCTACGAGAGGCGCTTGATAGAAGCCTTCGACCCCAATTTGAAAGAAGTCGGAATTGCGGACAAGATTACTATCAAAGATAGTGGCGTGGCGCATATTGAGCTGATGCTCCAGTCTACGGTGTATGTCGAGCAAGCTGCGCTAGTTACTGGAATAAATGAAATTGCGGTACGCGATGAGATCAAGCAGCGCGTGCATCAGGGTGCTTTTGTCGAGCTGCGGGATATTTTTCTGAAGTATATTCTCAAAGTGGATGCGACTCGAATTTCGATACCTACTACTCCTAACTATCGGCAGCTGTCAGAAGCGCGCAAACAAATAAAGGCGTTATGTGCTGCTGAAAGAACGCCTCGCAAAAGAATGCGGTTTGAAGGGGGAGGTCAGCGAGGATCAAACTTTCGGACAAAGCGGTAGCATTGGATGAATTGAGGCAGCTATGCAGCCGTTCGCCCGCCCATCGACTTCAGCTTCAAATTGAAACCCATCTTTGCGAGGTGCACATTTCGAATGGCATCCAGCGCAGCGTCACGAGATTTTGGGTTTGACGTGACGCCAACAGCTCTGGCCATCCTGATAACGTCGGCTTTCTTGATTGCGCTTTCCGAAACAATGACTTCAAAGATGCGGTCAAATTCAGGCTCGTTTCCCATCGCAGTGGGGAGGTCCCGTGAGCAGCGTTCCAATAGTGCTTGAAGCTCTTCAGCGGTTAGTCTTTTAGCTTTGGGTTTCGCTGCGGTAGCTTTCGGCTTTGGCGCAAGCTGTGTGCTCGCAGCCTCAATAAACGCCGCAAGGTCCGCGTTCTTAAAATCCGAAAGGAAGTCGCTTAACATCTGGAGCTCTTTGTACGGCTTTCCGGTTCGCCCGGCGACTGAACCCATTAATTCGCAGAAGGCATCCAGGGGCAGCAAAATCGCACCAACCTTAGTGCCCGTCCAACTTGCTGCTACGTCTGTGGCTGGTGTTGCGCTTTTTATAAACGCGCCGAATTGCTTCTTCGCGTGAGGTTCGAGGAAGTCGATCAATTTTTGAAGGTTGCTTTCGATACTTTTCGAAGCGTCAACTTGGCTGAGAAATGTCGTAAGGTCGATCAATGACTGCCTGACTGTTGCTACGGTCATAGTTGCATCCTCCGACTAACCTCTTTGCCGAGTAGATCGAACTGCCTCTTGACGACTTGATAGTCGCCGTTCGGCTCCGAATCATCCGCCATCGCGTAGGCTATACCCTTGCCTGCGACACGACCAAGGGCACTTCGGTCTTCTATGAACACTTCTCTTGGAAGCACTTGGGTTGGTTTGCCTAAACTATCAAGTACCGCGTTTATTGCGTCGAGGGCTGGCGCTTCAGATGCACGGGGATGAGGGGCGCCGGTCATAGTGCCAACAATGCCAATGGGTTTAAGAAAAGGGCTAATGCTGTTTAGACTCTGAAGCTGCTTGGCAAATGTGCCGACGGTTTCTGCTGAAAGATGATCAAGCACAGTTGGTATGAGGATGTGAGTTCCTGCGCACAACGCTTGGATGCAACCCGTGGTTAGACGGGGCGGGGCGTCGATGATTACCAAGTCGAAGTGCTGTCTCGCGACGCCAGCGTGAAGCGCCGTGGCAAGGTTAAAACGAACGTCGTTCTTTGGGTCTTCTGCTGTGAGCCACTCAACCAACAAACGGTTCTCGGCCTGGGCAAGGTCGTAGTAGGCAGGTATTGTCCAAATTGTCAGATTGGGAACTTGGACGGCGACATCCGAAGGCCAGTTTGAATCTTTCTCTCCGGAGATTAGGCGTGCAGCTTTGCTGTCTTGCCATGCCCCAGGCAACCGTTGATCGTCTCTAAGTACCATCGAAGACAAAGATCCCTGAAAGTCGAGATCGATGAGCAGGACCCGCTTTTTCTGTTTCATGGCAAAATGTGCTGCGAGATTAGCTGCAACCGTGGTCTTGCCCACACCCCCTTTAAGATTGGCGATGACTAGAACGGGCAGGCCCTTTGCAAACCAGCCGGGATAGCCCTTCGGAAAGTGTATGGGCTCGGTGAGCCAGATACCTTTTCCCTCAATCTTACCGTAGGGGCCGTCTTGTTTCGCGATAGCAGCTTCAGCGCGACGTAGCCTTTGTTCTAAAACTCGACTTCGACGCGCCCAACGCGCTGCTTTCGTGAGGTAGTAGAGCAGAAACGGCGCGATGACCGCCGCGACCACGTCGGCAACCGTCTTGATGCCCAGTGCTGCTAGTACCGCACGAACGTTCTCCCACGTCGGCATCCACTCAAACGGCATCAGAACCCCCGCAATACGCAAATTCACTGACCCACCTTAAACAGATGTATGGCGTCAGTGCACTGAACTATATGCGCGTCATATCTTGGGGTCGAACGGGACTTTCGCCGTGTATTCCCGATGACTGACTAGGGTCCCACTTGAGACTTCAATCCCACCCCCGCCTCTGCTCGGTCGAAGGGGGTGGGGGGTGCCTTTAGCGTGGCATTCGATGCCGAACATGCAGACTTGCAGCAGAGCTAGTTGCCGCGTTTTGGGTTGGTGCCTACGAATGCGAGAATGTCCGGCATTCGATGGCCGATGCGGCGTTCACTGATCTCGACCGGTTGTGGCAACCTGCCTTGCTGGACCATCCGCTTTACCGTCGCTACCGAACATCCGAGCATTTGAGCGGCTTCAGCGTGCGTCAGGAGACGGCGTGAGAGTGCTTCGCGGTCGTCAGCGCTAAGGTATTCCCCCATGCTCTTGAATGACCGGTCCCAGCCATCGACAAGCTGAGCGGCCCTTTCATCCAAGAGCTTCGTGAGTATCGGCCGGATCGCCTCACCATAGGTCGCTAGGAGCTGTTTGCGCTCGCCCTCGGGCAGAATGCGCTCTTTCATGGCTTCACATCGCTGCTTGTGCCAGTCCGTCATGTGAAGCTCTCCCCTCACCAATGATGGCACTGATTTGCGCGAATCCGGCAAGGGCTCGCAGGGGGAGGTTTGCAGTCGGAATATGCCACAGATATACCACGGCGCACTCGCACAGCGCGGGAGCGTAAGCGAAAATTGCCGCCTGTGCCAGCGTATAAGTATCTGATTTTGTTTGATTTAATGGGGTGGTGCCGCTTGCGTGACTCGAACACGCGACCCCGTCATTACGAATGACGTGCTCTACCGGCTGAGCTAAAGCGGCTTCTCTCGGTCGGCAATTGCCGCGAGGAGGCGAGGGATACCCTCTCGAACC
>JABFRJ010000196.1 GCA_013141255.1 Hyphomicrobiaceae bacterium | reverse complement strand
CCGCCTTCTTAACGATGTCCCCGCCTTCTTAACGATGTCAAAGAACCAAGTCCCCATGCACAGAGACCGCCGTGCACAAAGTATACACCCGCGAGCGGGGGGCGGGGATAACTCACCCCGAACTGCCATACCCGGCCAGCAAATTCAGGGGTTTGCGCGCGACAGCCCCCCAAAACGCCCCACCTGTCCCCGTTCGGCGACACCCAGCTTTAAACCGCGATGTGTTGTCACGGCGCCTCACTTGATGCCTTGCCCACGCCATTTCGGCTTGGCAAAGTAAGTTGGGGATTCACTTTCGCGTCGACTCAGGGCGATACAATCGCGTATGGGGACGCGTTAAGCGCATTGGGACTGGGGGGAAATTCGTGGATTTCGAGGGAAGCACTACCATCGCCGCGCATGATCATCGGTCAATTGATGATTTATCCCCCAACGCAGCTGCCGCACGAGCCGAACAAGCGCGCACCGCACGCGAATGGATCAATATCGTCGCCAAATACCGCGAGCCGAGCGCCGGGCGCAGTATTTTTGAGATCGCTGTCACGGCCATACCATTTTTCGCACTGTGGTTTCTCGCCTACCTAGCGTCTCACGTGAGCTATGCCTTGACGTTGCTGATCGCGGTCCCCGCCGCTTTCTTCCTCGTCCGTCTCTTCCTAATTCAGCACGACTGCGGCCATGGCGCTTTCTTCAAAGGCAAATCGGCTAACGACTGGGTTGGCCGTGTGCTCGGCATTTTCACGATGACGCCATACGCCGTCTGGAAGCGAAGCCACGCCATCCATCACGCCGACAGTGGCAACCTCGACGAACGCGGCCTCGGCGCTATCGATACATTGACCGTTGATGAATATCGCGCGCTATCGTGGGCAGGCCGCCTAAAATACCGCCTCTATCGTCACCCCATTACGATGTTCGTTGTTGGTCCAGCTTGGGTCTTTATCGTGCAACAACGGTTCCCAGCCGGCCATTGGAAAAACGTCCGCTTCTGGCTTTCAGCAATGGGAACTAATCTATCATTTGCCGCAGTCTTCGTCGGCCTCTGTTATCTCGTCGGCGTCGGACCAGCACTCAAAGTGCATCTGCCCATCGTCGCACTCGCCTCATCAATTGGCGTTTGGCTGTTCTATATCCAGCATCAATTCGAGCACACCTACTGGGAACACCAGATGCAATGGAATGTGCACGATGCCGCCTTCAATGGCAGTTCACACTACGATTTGCCGCAGCCATTGCGTTGGTTGACCGCAAACATTGGCATCCACCATATCCATCATCTCTACGCGCGCATCCCATTCTATCGCTTATCTGAGGTGCTGCGCGACTTCCCCGATCTCGTCAATCATCGCCGCATGACGCTGGCACAAAGCATTCGCTGCCAAAAATTAAAACTGTGGGATGAAAAGAACAAAGCGCTCGTTGCCTTCAATGACGTGAAGCTCTGATCCGACAACTCAATAACTCACACCCCAAAAGCGCTGGATCACTCCAGCGTTTTTTTTGTGTTTGCATCATGCCTGCAAGTCGCAGAAATATAGCATCAGGCTCGCCGCTCAGTTTTGAACGAAACAGCGCCAGAGTGAGTGCAGGGACGACGAAATGACAACAACAATGTTCATGGTCGGCGCGGCAGTCGCAGCAGCATTGCTCTCAGCGCTCATCGCAACGTTCTTTGTCCCTTCGTTGCGCATCTGGCCAACACCCGGCCCAGGCTCCTGGCAAAGCTACGTCTTCTGGCCACTCTTTCGCAGCTTGAACGCCCTGTGCTTCGTTGTGGCCTATCTCAACTACGGCAATTCGCTCGGATTGCCTTTGGCCGTGCGCGCCATAGCTTTCTTGCTACTCGGCGCCTCTCTCGCAATCTTCATCTATGCCTTCCGCCTGCTCGGCCGCGACAATAGCTACGGCGCCAGCGACGGCCTTGTCACCTCCGGAATCTACCAGTGGACCCGCAATCCGCAGAACGCGATGCTGATCGTCGTATACGCCTGCCTCGCCATCGCAGCCGATAGCAAAGCAACATATATCCTCAGCATTGCCATGATGGCGGTCTACGCCCTCATGGTGCTGCTAGAAGAACCCTGGCTCGAAAAAGTCTATGGGGACACCTATCGAAGCTACTGCGCCGAAGTCCCGCGCTTCTTCCATTGGAAGCGCCTGATCGGATAAACGTCGTCGGCAGGACAACAGATGTCACGCCTG
This sequence comes from Hyphomicrobiaceae bacterium, assembly GCA_013141255.1. Taxonomy (GTDB): domain Bacteria; phylum Pseudomonadota; class Alphaproteobacteria; order Rhizobiales; family Hyphomicrobiaceae; genus JABFRJ01. The sequence goes on along the minus strand of JABFRJ010000196.1, from coordinate 999 downwards.
CAGCGCACAAGAGCATCACTGCCGCGCGACTTCACGCCCACCACTGATCCTTGACCACAACCCGCCCCGCCGCATCTTCAATGGCCTGAGCTGCGCGAAACAACGTCGCCTCATCAAACGGCTTACCGATCAACTGCAACCCAATCGGCGTGCCTTCACTCGACAGCCCGGCAGGCACCGAAATCCCCGGCAACCCAGCCATGTTGACCGTCACCGTGAAAATATCTTCGAGGTACATCGCAAGGGGATCACCACTCTTCTCGCCAAAGCCAAACGCCGGGTTTGGCGTCGTCGGCGTCAGGATGCAATCCACCTTCTCCCACGCCAAATCAAAGTCGCGCTTGATCAACGTCCGCACTTTCTGCGCCTTGAGATAATAGGCGTCATAATACCCAGCGCTGAGCACGTACGTCCCGATCAACACGCGCCGCTTCACTTCCTTGCCGAAACCCGCCGCCCGCGTGTTCTCGTAGGTCTCAATCAAGTCCTTACCGGGAATGCGCAACCCGTACCGCACGCCATCATAGCGCGCGAGGTTAGATGAACACTCAGCCGGCGCCACGATGTAATAGGCAGGCAACGCGTACTTTGTATGCGGCAACGAAATCTCATGGATCGTCGCACCTGCCGCTTTGAGCCACTGAATGCCCTGCTGCCATGACGTTTCGGCTTCCTTGCTCATCCCGTCGACGCGATATTCTTTTGGCACGCCAATGCGCAGCCCTTTGACACCCTGCTTGATCGCCGCCTCGTAGTCTGGCACCGCCATGTCCACCGAGGTCGAATCCTTCGCGTCAAAACTCGCCATATGCTTGAGCATGATCGCAGCATCCCGCGTCGTCTTGGCAATCGGCCCCGCCTGATCGAGCGATGACGCAAACGCCACCACACCCCAGCGCGAGCAGCGACCATAGGTCGGCTTGATGCCAACTGTCCCCGTCAACGCTGCAGGCTGGCGAATAGACCCGCCCGTATCCGTCGCCGTCGCCGCAATACAAA
>JABFRJ010000341.1 GCA_013141255.1 Hyphomicrobiaceae bacterium | reverse complement strand
GCTGCTGGTTGGGGTCTATTCGGTGGTCGGCGGACTTCTCGCAGATGCAGTGACGGACCTTATTCAAGGTGTTGTCGTGATGGTGGGCTTAAGCATTCTGGGGCTTGCTGTCGTGCATCATATGGGATCGTTTACTGCAGCCCTTGCAATCGTGCCGCCGGAACGTCTTGCCTTCGGATTCGATGGCTCATTGCTTAAGACGCTTGAGACAATCGCCGTACCTGTGTGCGGGACTATTGTGGCGGTGGAACTGGTGTCACGCTTTCTTGGAGCGCGATCGGGGCACGATGCGGCGTGGGGGACGCTGATCGGTGGTGTGATGTATGTGTTAGTCGGGCAGATCCCCATTTTTCTCGGGTTAGTTGGTCCGGTCCTAATGCCAGACTTGAAGGACGCGGAGCAGATCGTGCCCAAATTAGCGTCGGCGTACCTGACACCTGTGTTGCATGTCATCTTTACCGGTGCTGTCGTCTCGGCGATTTTGTCTGCCGTGCATGCCGCCTTGCACGCGCCCGCCGCTCAGGTGTCGCATAATTTGTTGACGCGGCTTATTCCAAAAATGTCCGACTTACATCGACTTTGGTCAGTCCGGTTAACAGTCGCAGTGCTAGCTGGTGTGGCCTACGTTTTGGCGCTGACATCGGAAACCATCAAGGACTTGGTTGAGACGGCATCGGCCTTCGGATCGGCCGGAGTTTTCGTCGTGACGGTATTTGGTCTTTTTACGAATTACGGTTCAGCAACAAGCGCTTATGCTGCCATCTGCACGGGCGTGGTGGTTTGGGCTGTGGGGCGTTGGGGACTGCATCTCGAAACGCCGTATTTGCTAGCACTCGCAGGGGCGATGGGAGCCTATTTCGCAGTTGCGATATATCAGCTGCAGCAACCGTGCAAACCTGCCGCGACAATTAAGACCTAGCCAATTCCCATGTTTTGACGCAATTACAGTGCTCAAGCGTCGCTGCTTTGGTCGGAATGTTAGCTTTGTACGTACGAGTTTAAGCGCAACTGACACTTAAGTTGCTGCAATGCAGCAAAAGATTAACGATGTTTGGTGGTCAAGGGTTCTCGCGAGCCCACTCCCACTGGTATCTAGTCCTTTACAAGGATCGGACGCATTGTTCGGTCTTCCCCCGTGCCCGAGAGTGAGCGCCGCCCGTGTCGAGTTCGAGACTAAACATTCGTGTCCTCGTCGATTTCGACGGCACGATTGTTCCCGGCGACGTGACCGATCACGTGCTTGGTACATTTGCCGATCCATCTTGGCTGGAGCTTGAGAAGGCTTGGCAGTCAGGGAAAATGAATTCGCGTGACTGTATGGCAGCGCAGGTGGATCTAATCCGCGCGACGCCGTCCGATATTGCGCGTGCTGTGAGCGAGCGCGACATTGATCCAGCGTTTCCTGAATTCGTTGCGCGCTGCAAGGCCCATGGCATGGAGGTTACCGTCGTATCTGACGGATTTGATCTTGCGATTGAAACAACATTGAAACGCGCTGGCCTCGATCTACCTTACTTTGCCAACAGCCTCGAGTGGCTTGGCGGTGATCGATGGAAGCTCGGCTTCCCCAATTCGAGCGATGACTGCACGAAACGTGCGGGTCATTGCAAGTGCCAGCGCCTTGCTGATGGTGCCACGCGCACTGTCGTCATTGGTGATGGCCGTTCCGATTTCTGCGTCGCTGCAAAGTCAGACCTTGTGCTCTCCAAGAGTTCGCTGACCAACCATTGCGTGTCGCAGGGCCTCCGCCACATCGCGATCAGCGGCTTTGCTGACGTGGTGCGGACCTTCGATTCCTGGACGGTGGAGGCCCTCATGGCTCCCCGCCGCCAGTCTTTGCCGCGCCGCGCAATCCCCCACGCCGGTCTTGACCTTAGCAAGCGTCAGTCGCACCTTCATTAGACGCGACGTCGCCTTACCCGTTCTAGGATAGCATTCTCCGTGTCCACGAGCATTCGCGAGCGCAGTTACTTCCATGCCGGATCGCGCACCGGCTTTTTGTTGATCCATGGCTTGACCGGCACGCCGATCGAGCTGCGTTACATCTCAAATGGTTTGAGCCGTGCGGGCTTTACAGTGTCTGTGCCACAGCTGGCTGGCCATTGCGGTACGCTCGAAGATCTGAAGCCAACGCGCTGGCAGGATTGGTATGCATCGGTCGAGGCGGCGCACGCCGAACTCAAAAAACATTGCGATGTGATCATCGTGGGTGGTTTGTCGATGGGTGCTGTTCTGGCGCTGAAACTCGCAGCTGACCATCCCGACGACGTTCACGGCCTGTCATTGTTCGCGCCGACGTTCCGGTTCGATGGTTGGTCGATCCCGTGGTACGCGCGCTTTTTCGCGCTCGTCAACGACAACTGGTCGGCTGACAAGTTCTTGTTCACGGAAAGTGAGCCTTACGGCATCAAGAACGTGCGCTTCCGTGAGTTCGTGATGAACGCGATCCATAGCGACGATAGCTCAGAAGCCGGGCTGCCAGGAACGCCGGGTCGCTCGTTGATGCAGCTGCGCTATCTGACAAAGGTTGTGCAGCGCGAACTGCCGACAATTCGTCAGCAGGCGCTGGTATTGCATCCGCGTGAAGATGATCGCGCCAGCTTGGCCAACGCTGAACTCATTCAGCGCAAGCTTGCCGGTCGCGTTACAACAGTCGTGCTTGAAGACTGTTACCATGTGATCACGCTCGATCAGCAGCGCGATGTCGTGCTTGAGGCAACACGTGAGTTTGGTTGGACGATTGAGAAGCAATTTGCCGCGTCCGATAAAGTTGCGGCAGCGGCCAAACCGCAGATCGTCAAAGGACTTAGCGTTAACCGCTGAGTTCACTGCGCGGGCAGCCTATAAAGCAATTGCTTAGAAATGTCGGATCAGATTTTTCCCACTTTTGCAACTAGGTACCTACCTAGGTGCGCTGTACCGAGAGATGAAGCAATGTAGCTCTCCCCTTCTGGAGTGCTCACGCATGACATCTTCCCTCCCCGTCCGTCCGATTGATCGCAGCGAATGGCTGGACGGGGGACCGCTCGGCATTTTACTTATCCATGGTCTCGGCGGAACGCCGGTTGAAATGCGGTTTCTGGCACGCGCGTTGGCGCGGCACGGTCACACAGTCTTTACCATGCAGCTTGCCGGGCACTGCGGCAGCACGCACGATCTTGGCCGATCGACACTGGGCGATTGGTCGCGCAGCGTCGACCG
>JABFRJ010000098.1 GCA_013141255.1 Hyphomicrobiaceae bacterium | reverse complement strand
CCCCTAACCCCTCCCCGCGATGGGGGAGGGGGATTGGAGCGGAGTTGCCTTGGATTTTCATCAGAAAAATTCCAGCGCGTTCACACGCGGCGGAGGTCGTAGTCGCCTTTGATGCCGGTGCCGTAGCGGCGGAGGGCGCCGTTTTCGCCGACCGCGTTGGGGCGTTGGAAGATCCAATTTTGCCAGGCGGTAAGACGTCCGAAGATTTTAGTTTCCATGGTCTCGGGGCCGGAGAAGCGTGTGTTGGCTTCCATGCCGGTGAGACCGTCGGGGGAGAAGCTGGTGCGCTCTTCAAGGAAGATGCGGATTTCGTCGTCCCAATCGATTTCATCAAAAGCTATTGTGACGAGACCCATATCCTCGCAGTCGGTTGCATCGAGCGATTTGCCGATGGATTTCTCGGCCGCGCCGACGCTTTCGGGTTCACCGAGGAAGCGCGTTTGCAGGCGCGTGATGCCATTGGACATGGGGTAGGTGCCGAAATTTTGCTCCGATAAAAGTATCGCGGCGGGGCCGTGATTGTCACCCTTGCGTTTGCCGGCGAACATGAAACTGCGATCGCAGGCGAAAACGATTTCGGCAAGAGTGCCTGAGAAACAAGAGCCGGGCTCGACGAGGGCGACGAGCGAGCGCGAGGTCATGTCGACACGTTTTAAAACGCGCTTCCATTGGTTGGTGATTTCCTTGGCGAACCAGTGGAAATCAGCGCCGCGCAGGAACGCATCATAGGCGAGCACTTGTCCGGCGTCGCCTTCGGAGCGGAAGACGATGGTGCCGATTTCAAGTTCGTTGAGGCGCAATTCAAGGATGGCGTCGTCGAGTTCGCGCGAGAGACGGAGGGGCCAGAAGTCGACGCCTTGAGCGTACATGGCTTCAGCGGATGCGGGTGGGGCTTCGGTGGGGCCGGTCAGGGTGATGGTGGCGCGGCGACCAGGGCGGTCGATGTCAACTTTGACGGTTGAATAGGTGATGGTGTCGGCGGCGATGGTGCGCTTCAAGGCCGTCAGTTTGACGCCGTCGAGTTGACCTTGCTTGGCGGGCACGGTGGCGGCGAGTTCAGCGACCATTTCGGCTTCGGCGGCGTCGAATTTTGAGGCAGGTGCGACGCGATCAACCAGACGCCATTGCACGGCGCGCTTACCTTTGACGCCTTCTTCTGTGGTGCAGAAGACATCGGTGAGGTCGCGGCGGACTTTGCGTTTGTCGGTGACGCGGGTGATGCCGCCGGTGCCGGGGAGAACTGCGAGGAGTGGTAATTCGGGCAATGAGACGGAGGAGTTGCCGTCATCGGCGAGGAGAATTTTATCGCAGGAGACAGCGAGTTCGTAACCACCACCGGCGGCGGTGCCTTTGACGGCGCAAAGATATTTTTGGCCGGAATTCTCGGAGCTGTCTTCCATGCCACACCGCGTTTCGTTGGTGAACTTGCAGAAGTTCACTTTGTGCGGATGAGTGGCGGAGGCGAGCATGCGGATGTTGGCGCCAGCGCAGAAGACTTTTTCTTTGCCCGATTTGAACACGACGACTTTGACTTTCGGGTGCTCGAAGCGGAGACGCTGGATGGCGTCGGCGAGCTCGATGTCGACGCCGAGGTCGTAGGAATTGAGCTTGAGATTGTAGCCGTCAAACAGCGTGGCGTTTTCATCCACGTCCATGATTAGTTCGGCTGTCGTGCCGTGGTCGACAATTTTCCAATGATGGTAGCGGGAGGGCTCGGTTTGGAAGTCGATGCGCTTGGTGGGGGCGGCGCTTGAGTTGGGGGCTGCGTCGGCCATGTGAATTTCTCCCGAAACTTTATGTTGAGGCGGTGGGTCTCGGTCCGGTGGCGCACTCGTTATGAAGTGGTGCGCCTGGTGGACTCGAGTTGCAGTACAAAGTTGGTCGGCTATTGGATGGTAGCTTCATGCATTATATTGCAGTAACACTGCGACGTTGTGTCGTCAACATGAATTATGCTGCATGTTGATTGATTTTGATGGTTGGCCAAGGAAATCGTGGCGAATTGGGCAAAATCGTCTGCTGTCGGCGCTCGAATTCTATTGCTGTTTGCATTGCTGTGGACTGCTGTTTTGGCAGGGCTGCAAAGGCTGTGCGCCAGTCGGCAAGGGCTGCGGAGAGGTCGGTTGGAACGAGCCCCAGGACGGTTGTTGCGCGGCTTTTTGGGCTCGCACTTTGCAAATGCTGGGCGGCTATATCGATGAGGCGGACGGTGGCGTTGCGTTGCCCGAGTGCGAGCTTGAGTTCGGCGTTGGCGATCTGAATGAGCCCGCGCAAAAGTTCGTGCGGCAAGCTCTGTGGCGCGGTGCGATGCCAGACCGCTTCCCATGCTTCGTGGGCTTCCCAACTGTAGTGATCGGCGGCGAGACGGAAGCCTTCGGCGTAGGCGGCGACGGTGTGCCAATTGTTTTCGTCGATGCGCTCAGGGAGTGCGGCGATGAGCGGGTCAAGATGGGAGGTATCGGGCACGGTGCCAGTGCCGGGCCGGTGAGGTGGAGCGCGATGTAAATTTGGCGCGGGGGTGAGCATCATGTTGCGCGCAATTTAAAGCGTTGGATTTTTCCGGTCGCGGTTTTTGGGAGGGCGTCGGTGACAACAATCCAGCGCGGGTATTTCCAATTGCCGGCTTTGGTTTTGACGTGGTCTTGCAAGTCGCGTTCGAGCGCTGCGTTGTGAGTGTGGCCAGGTTTTAGGACGACGAAAGCTTTGGGTTTGATCAGGCCGTCGCCATCATCAAAGGGGATGACGGCGGCTTCCATTACGGCGGGATGCGAAATCAACGCGCTCTCGACTTCAAACGGCGAGACCCAAATGCCTGAGACTTTGAACATGTCGTCGGTGCGACCTTGATAAGTGTAGAGGCCGCGCGCGTCGCGGATGTATTTGTCGCCGGAGCGAGTCCAATTGCCTTCAAAAGTGCTGCGCGATTTTTCGCGTTGATTCCAGTATCCGTCGGCGGCGGTGGGGCCACGGACGAGCAATTCACCGATCTCGCCGTCGGCGGCGTCATGGCCTTTTTCATCAACAATACGGCAATCATAACCGGGCACAGGACGGCCAGAAGTACCGTAGTTTACGTCGTTTGGCGTGTTCGAGAGGAAGATGTGCAGCATCTCGGTGGAGCCGATGCCATCAAGAATGTGGACGCCGAATTTTGCGTGCCAAGCTTTGCCGACATCCTCGGGGAGGGCTTCGCCGGCAGAGGTGCAGAGGCGGAGTTGTTGTGAGC
>JABFRJ010000166.1 GCA_013141255.1 Hyphomicrobiaceae bacterium | reverse complement strand
AAACCAGTCGAGCCAGCATCCTATTCTAACCGGAGCCCATTTGATCAGACTATCAGAGCAACCAAACGATCTACCCATCATTACCAACCAACACAGGTAAGAGCATTATTGTGAGCCCTAATGGGCCGGAACGAGGACGATCCATGCAAGACTTCATGCCCTGGCACGGGCTTATCGGCGGTATCATGATTGGCCTTTCGGCCGGCATGTTCCTCATCATGAGTGGCCGTATTTCTGGAATTTCTGGAATTTTGGAAAACATTTGGCAACCAAGTGCCAACGATTTTGGCTGGAGTGCTGCCTATTTAATTGGCCTACCGCTCGGTGGTTTTTTGATTGCTACCCTATTGCCGACAGTCGCGCCCAAAATTGCCATGCCCTCGTCGCCAACGCTTCTGATCGCTGCAGGCCTACTCGTTGGATTCGGCGCGCGTCCTGGTGGCGGTTGCACCTCGGGACACGGCGTCTGCGGCCTGCCACGCTTTTCTGTCCGTTCAATCACCGCAACTGGCGTGTTCATGGCCACCGCCGCGATCACTGTCTTCATCACTCGTCACATTGTTTAAAATCGCGAGAACCCCACAATGAATATTTTTATCGCCCTCCTGGCTGGAGCACTGTTTGGCGCGGGTTTGACTGTCGCTCAGATGGTCAATCCGCAAAAGGTTTTGAATTTCCTCGACCTCGCCGCGATGTCGACGGGAAAGTGGGACCCAACATTGTTGTTCGTCTTCATCGGCGCACTACCGACTATGTTCATTGCCTACCGACTGCAAACGATGATGGCCAAGCCTGCTTATGAAATTGACTTCCGTATTCCAAAGCTCAATGCAGTCGATCTGCCTTTGGTTGCAGGTTCAGTCATATTCGGCATCGGTTGGGGGTTAGGGGGTATCTGTCCTGGCCCCTCGATCACAGCATTCCCACTCGCGGGACCGATGTTAACGAACCTCGCCATCTTCGTTGCGGCTATGATGGCGGGTATCGCGTTAGCGTTAATGCTGAAATCGTTCTCCGCGAAACGCGCGAACGCCTGAAATCCACAACATTTAAAAAATCCGAGCGAACCATTGCTCTGTTTCGCTCGGAACAGCAGTCCAAGCACGCCACGCCTAATGTCTCCTCACGCGCTCAACATCAAACGAGCCGACACGAGCAATTAAGCTCATCAAAACTCTGAGGAGAGTATTATGCAGAAGATCTTGACCGCAGCCGCCTTCAGCCTCGCCACCGTATTTGCCGCAACGACCATGACTGTCGTTGGCGGCGTCGCCGCTCCGGCAACCGCTGAGGCAGGCGTCTTCAGTTCCATCAAGAAAGCCGCAAGCGGTGTAGTAAAAGGCGCGACCGGTGTCGTGAAGGGCACGGTAGGAGTTGTGAGAGGAACTGCCGGAATTGCTGGCAGCGTTGTCAAGGGTGCTGCAGGCGTCACCGGTAGTGTCGTTAAGGGCACCGTGGGAGCAGCAGCGGCTGTCGGAGGAACGGTTTTGCGCACGCAAGTCAAAGTCGTCGGTGCTACAATAAATGCCGGAACAAAAGTCGCGGGAACTGTCATCAAGGCCGGCGCGACGATCGCCAAAGCCGAGATCAACGCTGTCAAAAACGTAGCAGGTGCCGCAGCCGGGGCCGTCTTCCGTCCAGGTCGCATCACAGCAGTGAGCCCACCCACCCGCATGGCAATTGTCCGCGATCATCGTCGCTAAGTGCTCGCATCAACACGACTGCCACCGTTCGAATTTCTCGAACGGTGGCAGTATATTTTTGTTTCACGATCACCTAATGTCTGAAATTTGCCCGCTGAATTGCCCCGCGTCATTTGCGGAGTGCTCAATAAAAAAGGCAGCTGGTTTCATAACCCAGTTGCCCAATTGACCTCAACGCCGATGAATTCGGCTATAGCGAGATCCGCTTACTGAGTTGCAATACATGACAATCAGACGCGGATTGCCATACGCGATAGCCGCAGGCTCGTACCAATCCCAGCATCGCCTCATTCTGTGGCAACATTTCTCCCTTGAAGTACTGTACACCCATACTGTCCGCCTTGGCTTCCAGTTGGCCAAGGAGGTCACGCGCAAGCCCGCGACGTTGCCATCGATCAGATACGGCAATCGCAATATCCGCAGTGTGACCAATCTCCTTTACAATAAACCGCGCTTCGCCAATCATCGTTGATATTCCATTTTGGCTTGTGACCGCCGCGAGCGCAATGTGGCGCTCGCCATCAACCGACACAAACCGCTCAAGCAATGAGGGCGATAACTGGCTCATCACTTGAAAAAAGCGCATGTATCTGGCGGTTGCGGACATCGATTGCACAAATGCCTGGGCCAGACCTGAATCGTTTTTGCGTAGCGGTCTGATTTCAATCTCGCCTTCAGCCACACCATGCGGATCAAATCTTGATCGCGAGCAAAAATCAATTGGCGATTGGAAAAATGGGGCCTTAAAAATCGACATGCTAAAAGTCTCCATCGTTTGCGTACGGGAGACTTGGATTTAGAGATCCGGGTAAGCAGCTTCAGTTCCGGGAGTTACAATGAGCGCGTTACACGTAGCAACCCGGAGCGATACAAATAGTGTACCGACACACGAAGCGCGGCGCGTCGCTTTCAGCTTATTGTCGAGTTAGGAAGTGCAAGGGGGGAGGCCCTATCGGCACTGCGCTCGTAAGAATGCTCGATCGTCAGCTGATAGATCGCCAAGTTGTGCGCGTTCCATAATTTCAGCACACACCTGCGCCGACTTACGAGCGGGTACAGCCTGATCTTTCGCTATGAGTGCAGGCACTGCGGGCAATCCAGTGGGTCGCGACGGCGCAACCGAAACCGCCCCCTGCGTCGTGGGCACAGCTGGAATTGGCGTCACTATTGTCGTGGGCGGTACAGCAATGGGCGCAGTCGCCCCAATAGTCGGAGCCGCAATCGACGGAACGGGCGTTTCCGGTGGTGTCGTAGCTTTGAGAGCCGCTGCCGGTTGCGCTTGCGGAGGTTCGGTTGGAGTAATCACCACTGGAGGGGCAACCAAAATCCTCGAGTCTCTGTTTGTGGAATCTCGCGACGGGCTTTGGGAGCGGTGGATCACAAAAGCCAGCCCGACGATAGCGATGATGGCCGCACCCACCGAGATCAATCGCAGAGATTGATGTGTATGCGCCGTGTTCGCTTGACGCGGCAACACATGCGCAGTCGCGACCTTGGGCATCAAATCCGCAACGAACACGTGCACGGGGGTAGGG
>JABFRJ010000432.1 GCA_013141255.1 Hyphomicrobiaceae bacterium | reverse complement strand
GCTTAATCTCATTCTCGCCTTGACCATCCGACGCTCGCGTTGATCGGTCTGGAAATCAAGGAGGCAGCGTCAATGAATTGGACAACTTTAGCAGACTCAATCGGTTGTGATCCGCAGCCATGGCTCCAATGCAGCGGACTGCTGCTTGATGCTATCGGCTTCACGTTGCTCGCACGCGAATGGATATTGGCGTCCGAGTGGGCGAGAGACATAGCTGTCGTTGAGAAGTGCCGATCTTTTGCAAAGTTTCAGTCAAAGACAGATGAGCAAAATGCTGACTTGGAGAAAGAACATTTCGCGGCTCTGCTGGAGATTTGCCACAAATACGGCTTCGGATTGCCGCTTGACCAAAAAACGCTCGAACCGCAGCCAATTGGGTTAATCGCCGAGAGTTTTCTACTCACCATGCCAGGGCTCGGAGTTTTCGGTTCTAAGGAGCGGCACAGTCTGTATCAAGTCGGCTTTTGCTTGGTGCTCTTGGGGTTTCTTTTGCAACTACTCGGCAGCGCGCCGAAGAACTACTCGATTGCTTGGCCTACAGGCGCTGCCCTCGCCTTGATTGTGATGGCTTGGGTTTGGTTCAGTGCAAAGTCGAAGATCGGTGGGAGATGGTTCGACGACGTCATCGCCCGCCACGAAAAGCGAACGAGAAAGTCGGCGCTGAAAGATGCGCTCGAGCCTACGCAAGATTCGGCTCGGTAGTTTTGATCGAAGAAGAAGCTCGACTTCCGTTGTAACCTCGGGGTGCTGACGTGAGGGAAACATCAACGATGTGTCTGCCACGTCTCTTATTGGCCCTCACTCGCCGGTCGTCCACGGATGGATTGCTGACGCGACCGGGGTCGAAGCTGCCTATCGTGGAACAAAGTGCGAGTGAGGACGGTCCTGAGAGAGGACCTTCCGTTCCAGGCGTCGTCTGTGATCGTCGATTCTGACCCGAAGGCGACCTGAGCAAGTGCAGCATTTCGGACTACCGACCGGGGAACGGTGGCAGCAGTTGCAGTGCTGAAGAAAGGCTATCTTCGCCGCGATCAATGGTGACTTTTCGGATCACGCTTCGAGGAACCAACGTAACAGAGCGCCGCTTGGCATTTTTTGTCGAGGTCAGCACGATGATTTCTGTGGATGTCGATGCGACGATTCGCGCTGACAGTGGTTCGCGGTCGGTTTCGATGATCGCCGTCAACGGCAGATCTTGGAAGCGCTCGCCAACGCTATAGCCAAGAACGATCAGGGCAACCGTTGCAAGGGGGAGGACCGCCTCAACACCGAACCTGCGAGCAAGCAGAATGAGGAACGCGGATAACGCCGCAAGAGCTAAACCTGCAATAGGGCCAAGCATCAACCAACCCGCAACACAGAGGGCAGTGAAGTAGAGCAGCCTGGAAATGAAGCGCAGTATCCGACCGCCTGTCGAGAGCGCGTTGGTCGCTTCACCAGAAGGTGCACTTGCACCAAAGCTGTCGAGCTCTGCCTTAAGAGATTGTACGCGATCAGCGGCTTTCGTTTCCTCTTTGATGCTGTTCTTACTTCGCGTCCAGTTGGGTCGGTTCGATTGCCGCCTTTTGTGATCTTCAAGGGCTGAAGCGTGTTCTTCTTTCAATCTTTCGATTTTGGCGAGATTCTCTGCATTTTGAGTTTGCACTTTATCATCGGCGGCCAATCGATGAGCGTGATCAAAGCTCTCGGCTACAGCTCCTACGGTGCGCGGGATGAGTAAGACTGGCGAGAAGAGCGCCCATACGACGCCGGTGTAGAAGACCATCGCAAGCAGGATTTCCCACTTGCCGATTAGCACCATCGCATCAAGGCCGAGCGACAACAGGAAGCCAGCTGCCAGTGCCGTGGCGGAGCCGACCGCGAAACGGAAAGCTGCCGCTGTGGTATTGCTCGCTTCGACGACTATCGCCCGCCCTTCGCCAAGGCGCCGACCGATTGCGAGTTTCGCGATGCCCTCCCTCGCTGCAGCAACTTCCGATTTGAACACTAGCCGCAACACCCTACGCTCCCCCGTGAATGGCTCTGGCCAACTATAGCAGCGCACAAGGTAAGGCACAGTGATTACCGGTGTACAACTCATCCAAATTTGCAGTGCACCAATCTGCGAGGATTTGCGGCAGCTCATGGCCGATTTCGTTGCAAAAGTCTGCGTTCAGCGGTCGTTCGGCTGGGCCGATTTTTTGAAATTTCGGATTGCACACCCCTTTCGTCCGCCCGCTGAGGGGCGGCAACGACGCATCGGCACGTACACCTGACGCAACCAACGCAACGGGACGCTATGCAACGCGCACGGCCTCTCTGTCTGGCGGATGGACCGTCTGTTTGGCGAGGCGGCGCAAGTTTTGAGCGATGGCTGCAATCTCTGCCGAGGGGAATCGAATCCCTGACCTCTTGCATGCCATAGATAGAACGCCCATCGGGCGCAGATATTTGATCATTATTGTCTGCTTTCAAGTGTGCTGGGGTTTGGGGAAACTTGCAAGCCGCTCAAGCTGGTGACGTCGTCTCGCTTTCGATAATATGCGATAGCGCGTTCTGCCATCGCAGGAGCGCGGCGAGTTTCTCAGGGGCGTAACTATGGAGATTATAGTGCTTCATGGTCACACCTGAAGGTGTGTGCGCCAACACGCGTTCGATGATTTCTGGTGCCACTTGCAAGCGGCCCATTTCGCTTGCTGCAGTTCTCCTAAGCGCGTGCACCGAAAGACCGTTGATGCCCAACCGTTTGCAGGTGCGCATCATGGCGCGCGTCACGGAGTTTGCGTCGAGCTCTCGATTTTCGCGGCCAGGAAACAGTAGCTCTGGATGTTTGCTTTCGGCCGCAGCGTCGCGTACGATTTGTGCTGCAAGCGGCGGCAACATTACAATATGCTGCCTTTTTGCTTTCATTCGTTCTGACGGAATGACCCAGGTAGAGCCTTCAAATTCGCTACGTCTCGCGCCCGCTACCTCGCTGCGTCGAAGCGCCGTCAATATGAGCAACTGCAGCGCGCGAGCGATTTGTGGCGTCACTGGTGCAGCATCTGGCCGTCCATTGATGGTGGCGTCGAAAGCGCGCCAAAGTTTGCGCAACTCGTCATGCGAACATACACGCTCTCGAGCACGTTCCGGCACCCGCTTGGGTATTCGGTAGGCTGGGTTATTCTCAACTCGTTCTTCGGCTATGGCCCAAGTGAATACTGCCGAGATTAGGCTTTGGGCTTTGTTGGCCTGCGTACCGGACCCACCGCGCACAATGTCATCAAGCACATCGATGAT